>NZ_ACJM01000007.1 GCF_000174415.1 Dethiobacter alkaliphilus AHT 1 | reverse complement strand
CAGACTGGTGTCTGGTTTTTTTTGATGGACGGGTTATTTTAGTTGGTTGATGAAGTCTTCGATGCGGGTCATGCCGGTTTTGATTTGTTCCATGCCCAGGGCGTAGGAGAGGCGGACGTAGTTGGGTGCGCCAAAACCGGTGCCGGGGACCACCGCCACTTTGGCCTGTTCCAAAAGCAGGGCGGCGAAGTTATCGCTGGTTTGCACCGGCTGTCCGTTTAGGCTGCGCTCAAAGAGGCTGGAGACATCCATAAAGACATAGAAGGCGCCGGTGGGTTCTATACAGGAAAGGCCGGGGATGGCAGAGATTTTATCTACCATGTAATCGCGGCGCTGGCTAAAGGCAACTTTCATGTCGGCCACGCATTGTTGTGAGCCGGTTAGGGCGGCAATGGTGGCTTTTTGGGCGATGGAATTGGGGTTGCTGGTGGCATGGCTTTGAATACTGCTCATGGTTTTGGCTATGTCGGCGCGGCAGGCGGTATAGCCGATGCGCCAGCCGGTCATGGCGTATGATTTGGAAACACCGTTAATGACAATGGTCAAATCTTTAATCTTTTCATTGAGGGAGGCAATACTTACATGTTCGTGCTCCCCGTAGATTAGTTTTTCATAGATTTCATCGGAAACAACGTACAGGTTACGGGCCACCGCAAAATCGGCCACCGCCTGCAGCTCCTTGGCGGTATAAACCTGGCCTGTGGGGTTGTTAGGGCTGTTAATCAGGATGGCTTTGGTTTTGGATGTTACCGCTCCGGCCAACTCCAGGGGGGTAATTTTAAAGTTATTTTCTGCTTGGGTAGGTACAATGACGGGAACACCGTCGTTTAGCTTTACGATTTCCGAGTAGCTGACCCAATATGGTGCGGGAATGATTACTTCATCACCGGGATTTAGCAAGGCCGCAAAAACATTGGTCAGAGAGTGTTTTGCACCGTTGCTCACCACAATTTCATTGGGTTGGTACGTCAGGCCGTTGTCCGCTTGTAGTTTTTCACAGATGGCCTGCTGCAAATCAAGCATGCCGGCCACCGGCGTGTAGCGGGTAAAGCCGTCATGAATGGCGGAAACGGCGGCGTCTTTAATATGCTCCGGCGTGTCAAAGTCCGGTTCGCCGGCACCAAAGCCGATTACATCTACGCCGTCAGCCTTCATCTTTTTAGCCTTGGCATCAATGGCCAGTGTGGGTGAGGGGCTGATGGATTGTGCTTTCTTAGATAGCATGTTAACTCTCATCTCCTTTAATGCTTCCCGGTTTGCTTTTATTATTATCCGTTTTTCTTTTGGAATTCGGTCATAAAGTCGGCCAGCTTTTGGCAGCCTTCTCTGCTCATGGCGTTATAGACTGAAGCGCGCATGCCGCCCACCGAGCGGTGTCCTTTTAAGCCGGTGAGGTTTTGGGCTGCAGCTTCCTGGATAAAGGCTTTATCCAACTCCTCACTGGGGAGGCGGAAGGTTATATTCATCTGTGAACGGCTGTCTTTTGCGGCATGGCCGCTGTAGAATCCGTTACTGTTGTCGATGGCGTGATAAATCAGTGCCGCTTTCTCCATGTTATGCCGCCCCATGGCTTCCAGTCCGCCCGCATCTTTTAGCCACTCAAGCATCAGGTCAATCATGTAAATTCCAAAGGCTGGTGGAGTGTTATAGAGGGAATCGTTTTTGGCAAACAGGTCATAGCGAAGCATGCTGGGCAGTGTTTCCGGCACCTGCTTTAGTAGTTCCTGGCGGATAACTACCACGGTGACACCGGAAGGGCCCAGATTTTTTTGGGCACCTGCATAAATCAGGTCGTATTGATTATAGTCCATGGGACGGGACAGGATGTCGCTGGACATATCAGCCACCAGGGGCACGCCGTTGGTTTGGGGAGTGTAGTGCCACTGGGTCCCGAAAATGGTGTTATTGGTGGTGATATGTACGTATGCCGCAGACGGGTCCAGCTCAAGCTCGTCCTGCTGGGGGATACGACGGTGGTTTTCCTCTGCCAGATTGGCGGCCGCTTTAACGGTGCCGATTTTTTTGGCCTCTTTGTATGCTTTTTCCGCAAAGCTGCCGGTAACCACATAATCGGCGGATTTTCCTTCCTGCAGAAATGTCATGGGAATCATGTCAAACTGCAGGCTTGCACCGCCCTGTAAAAAAAGAACCCGATAGTCATCACCGATGCCGGCCAGCTCTTTGAATGTGTTTTCCGCACTGTGGACAATGGCCTCAAAATCTTTGGAGCGATGTGACATTTCCATAACCGACATGCCGCATCCTCTGTAATCAATGAGTTCGTTCTGTGCTTCTTGCAGTACAGATAAAGGTAGTGTGGAAGGTCCCGGATTAAAATTAAATACTCGCTTGGCCATATTTTTCCCTCCAATAGGAGAATTTCCTTTTATTATAATGCATATGTGCCTGAAAGCTCAAGATAAATCGTAGAAAAAACAGCAAGAAAAGTAAAAGAAAAAATACCGCCTGCACGGGTGCAGACGGTATCCTGTTAATTTCTGCCGGCGGCGGTCAGCACATTCTGCTGATGATCCGCCTGTTGCAGGTTATCTTTGTGCCGGGTACTGTTTTGAAAATGGATGCAAAAATGGCCGTTAAAATTATTGTTGGTAATGGTCTGGATGCTGTGGGGCATGCCGTTGGCCGAGGCGGCCAGGCGGCGCCCGTTTATTTCCACAATCACCGGCCGGGTACGCCAGCTCCAGCCGCTCCAGATTTGCTGCATAATCCGGGTATCCTCAGCGGTCAGCGGTTCCACATCGGCGTGGAAGGCACCGTAGGAGCGTCGGACCATAAAGCTTTGGCCCGTTTCAAAATCAATGATGCGGGCATTTTGGCCAATGGGCCACAGATACTGGGCTTCGGTCCACCAGTCCAAAAGCTCACCGTAGCGTTCCCCCGGAGTTTCTCGCTGCGGAATCTGGTGCCTGGGAATGGATAGAATCATTCCCGGGGAAATTGAGCTGTTTTCCGTCAGGTTGTTGGTCTTTAACAGTTCGGGGAGCGGGATACCCTGGTCCTGGGAAATGGTCCACAGGGTGTCGCCTGCTCTCACGGTATAATCTTCGTACGTAACGCTGCGCTTTGCAGGAGGAGTTGGTTCCGTTTCTGCCGCCTCAGCCGGAGTCTCTTCTTCTGCAGGCTTGTCCTGGGCGGGAGTACTGGAGCGGCTTTCTGTTGTGCTGCGGTTGGCCAAAGCGGGGCGCTCTTCTGAAACTTTCTCCTCCGGCGTCACTTTGGTATCTGTGGGTTCTTTCTCGCTTTCTTCCTCATCTGCATCCTCAGCATATGTATCTTCTGCATCCTCCGGCTCTTGGGCAGGTTCGGTAAATTCCACAACTTCTTCGCTGTCGCTTTTATCTTCAGTGGCCTCCTGGGCCACCAGCGGTTCAAAAATCATGTCCTCATCCACCCTTTCCCACCAGGCCTGGGCCCCGGCAAAAGCAACAATCACCAGCGCAATAAACAGGTAGAACAACCTTCTTTTTACCATATTTCCCTCCAATTGATAGCTTGTGTCATGATGTTACAAGGGGAGAAATTCGGCATAGTTTGTTAAGATTCCTTCATAAACTCCCTGCCTTATTCTGGTAGTTCTCTGTAACGAAATATTAACGTTAAAATTTTGACCCCGGGTTAAAATAATAATTGACAGTTGGGCCAGTCGCTGTTAACATAGTATACATATCGCAAATATGGTAATTAGAAAAACCAAACTATCTTATCGCGAGAGGTGGAGGGACTGGCCCTGTGAAGCCCGGCAACCCCAGCAGCAGCTGGAAGGTGCCAATTCCTGCAGGATAACTCCTGGGAGATAAGAAGAGACTATATGCACAAGTATAAGCCTCTTCTTCCGGGAAGAGGTTTTTCTGTTGCCAAAAAAGCGCATCCCCAGAGATGAAAAGGAGGAAACAATAATGACAGAGCATTACAAGTTTGACACGCTGGCGGTACACGCCGGCCAGGAGGTTGATCCTACCACCGGGTCCAGGGCAGTGCCCATTTACCAGACCACATCGTATGTGTTTAACGACACCGAGCATGCCGCTCGCCTTTTTGGGCTGCAGGAATTTGGCAATATCTACACCCGGATTATGAACCCCACCACCGATGTGCTGGAAAAGCGCGTTGCGGCCCTGGAAGGCGGTGTGGCTGCCCTGGCGGTGGCCAGTGGACAGGCAGCCATTACCACCGCTTTGTTGAATCTGACCCGTCCCGGGGACGAGGTGGTGTCGGCCAGCAGTTTGTACGGCGGCACTTATACTCTCTTTACTTCCACCCTGCCTAAAATGGGTGTGACCGTCCGGCTGGTTGATCCCAAAGATCCGGAAAACTTCCGCAGGGCTATTAACGAAAAGACCAAGGCCGTTTTTGCTGAAACCCTGGGTAACCCCAAGCTGGATGTTCTGGATATTAAAGCGGTGGCCGATATTGCCCACGAAGCCGGTGTGCCGCTGGTGGTGGACAACACCGTAACCTCGCCGTATCTGCTGCGGCCCATTGAGCACGGCGCCGATATTGTGGTGCACTCCCTGACTAAGTTCATCGGCGGTCACGGTACATCCATCGGTGGAATTATCGTGGATTCAGGCAAGTTTGACTGGACCGGCGGCCGCTTCCCCGATTTGACCGAACCGGATCCCAGTTATCACGGACTGCGCTTTGTGGAAACCTTCGGGCCCATTGCCTATATTATTAAAGCCCGGGTACAGCTCTTAAGAGATATGGGTTCTGCCCTTTCACCCTTTAATGCCTTCCTCTTTTTGCAGGGACTGGAGACGCTGCATCTGCGTATGGAAAGGCATTGCGCCAATGCTTTGGCCATTGCAAAGTATCTGGCGGATCATCCGGCGGTGGACTGGGTTAATTACCCGGGCCTGGAAAACCATCCTTCCCATGGCCTGGCCGGTAAATATCTGACCAAAGGCGCCGGCGCTCTATTGGGCTTTGGCATTAAAGGCGGCCGGGAAGCCGGGAAGCGCTTTATTGAATCCTTAACCCTTTTCTCCCATCTGGCCAATATCGGTGATGCCAAGTCGCTGGCCATTCATCCCGCCACCACCACCCATTCCCAGCTTACCGCTGAGGAACAGGTCAGTGCCGGCGTCTCTGAAGATTTTGTCCGCCTTTCCCTGGGACTGGAGGATCAGGAAGATTTAATTGCCGATCTGGACCAGGCGCTAAAAACTGCCACCGGCAAATAATGCCTCAGACAAAAAAAGGATTCTGTCGCTAATTGTGGAAATACTAGCAGAAATGCCAGTATTAAAGGAGGAACAGAATGCTGTTAAAACGAATGGAAGTAGGCTCATTTGCCGCCAATTGCTATCTGTTGGCGTGCGATGAAACAAAAGAAGGGGTTGTGGTTGATCCCGGTGCGGATGCCAGGCGCATTCTTAAAATGGTTGAAGACAACCAGGTCAACGTAAAATATATCATCAACACCCATGGCCATGTGGACCATGTGGGTGCCAATGAAGAGGTGCGAGAGGCTCTGGGCGCCCCCATTCTCATTCATGAGGCCGACGGGGAAATGTGTAAAAAGCCCCATGCCAGCCTGTCCACATTCCTGGGGAAAAAGACGCTGGCGGAGCCGGACCGGCTTATCAAAGGCAAAGACACCTTTACTGTGGGTAATCTGACCATAGAGGTGATTGAGACCCCGGGCCACACCAAGGGTTGTGTGACCTTGCTGGTGGACGGTAAGCTGTTTACCGGCGACACTCTGTTTGCCGGCTCCATCGGGCGCACCGACCTGCCCGGCGGCTCCTTTGATGAAATCATCCGTTCCATTAAGGAGAAACTGTTGGTGTTTCCCGACGAAACCCCTGTTTTTCCCGGACACGGCCCTGAGTCCACCATTGGAGATGAAAAGCAGTATAATCCCTTTTTGCGCTAAGCAACTAAAAGCCCGCCTACATAATTGTAAGCGGGCTCTTCTTTTGGTTATAGCAAGCAGAGCTTAAATTGCCTGTGCCGCCGGCTCGGAATTTTCATCAGAGGGCGGCGGTAAATCTTCCTGCCCCTCCTCAAAGTCCGGCTCCCACGGTTCTATGGTTTCTTCATTCTCCCCGTCCCAGTCTTCAGGGAGGTCCCAGTCTTCAGGCAGACCGTTGTCCGGTGGTAAAACTTCCGGCTCCGGCGTTTCCGGTTCCTGTCTGAAGGGGTTGCGCCAGAACCAACCGCCGTCCCAGTGCCAGGGGCTGTCGTCCTGCGGACAGTGTTCACATTCCGGCCAACTGCACTGCTCGGTGGGCTGGGTGCCGGCGATAAAGAATTCTGTTATGGGGTCCAGGCTGCAGCGGGGATTATGCAGCATTCCGGTGTCCGGGCAGACTTGCACCGACACCAGACCATCGGGCCGGGCAAAATCCCGGGCCGGCACATCCCTTAGTGCCTCCCGCATAAAGTTGGCCCAGGCGGGGCCGGCAAGGCCGGAACCGGTCTGGCCGGGCATCGGCAGGTTATCGTCATTGCCTACCCAGACTGCAGAAACCAACTCAGGCGTATAGCCCACCATATAAACGTCCCGGCTATCCTGGGAGGTGCCGGTTTTTCCGGCGGCGGGGCGGTTAACGATGGGGCCCAGGCTGCGGCCTGTCCCGGTTTGTAAAACGCTTTTCATCATGTCGGTCATTAAAAAGGAGATGCGGGCATCCAGCACCTGTTCCCGTCTCGGCTCGGACCGATAAAGGATACGACCGTTGGAGTCGGTGATTTTAGTGACAAATTGCGGCTGGACGCCAATCCCCTGGTTGGCAAAGGGCGCATAAGCTGTTGTCATTTCCAGCGGAGTTACAGATGTTCCGCCCAGCGTCAGGGAAGGAAAGGCCTGCAGCTCACTGGTAATTCCCAGCCGCTCTGCCATCTCTTTGGTTTTTTCCGGTCCGATTTCCATATGGGTTTTCACCGCCACCACGTTGCTGGAGCGGGCAATTGCTTCACGCATCCGCAGCGGTCCGGAAAAGTTGCCGCCAAATTCCCGGGGTTCAAAGGGTCGGTCCTGGTGCGGATCTTCATAGGAGACCGGTTCGCTGACCCGCACTGTGGACGGTGTGTAGCCTTCCTCCAGCGCTGCGGCGTAGGTAAACATCTTAAAAGTAGAGCCGGGGGAGCGTCTGGCGGATACCGCCCGGTTAAAGCCGGTGGCCACCTGGTCCCGTCCGCCCACCAGGGCCCGCACCGAGCCGTCCTGCGGATCCATGGCCACCAACGCAGCCTGAATCGGGATATCTTCACCGTTAGATCTGGTGGTTTCCGGTATGAAGCCGGCCACCGCATTTTCTGCCGCCTGCTGAGCCTGGCGATCCAGGGTGGTGTAAACATGCAGGCCGCCCTGATAAATCATGTTGGCCACGTTGGGCTCGTCGGGGAAAATTTTTGCCAGCTCGGAGTTTATCAGATGGTTAATGAAATAAGCGCCCAGCTGACGGTCCTGACGGGCCGCTTCGCGGTCGGTGAGCTCCAGTTCCTGAGCCAGCGCCTCTTCCCTTTGGTCTTCGGTGATGTAACCCTCATCCACCATGCGGGTCAGAACCACAGCCTGGCGGTTTTTGGCCGCATCTAAGTTCAGGTATGGGGAATAATAGGCAGGACCGCGTGGAATTCCTGCCAGAATGGCAGCTTCTGCCAGCGTAAGATCCTGCACCGATTTGCCGAAATAGGTGCGGGCCGCCGCTTCCACGCCATAGGCCGAATGGCCAAAATAAATGGTGTTTAAATAGTTTTCCAGAATCTCATCTTTGGTGAACCGCCGCTCCAGCTGTACGGTGAGCATCATTTCCTGGGCTTTGCGGGTAAGGTTTTTATCATGGGTTAAAAACAGGTTCCGCGCCAACTGCTGGGTGATGGTGCTGCCCCCTTCGGCAAAGCGCCGCTGTTGCACGTTACGTACCATGGCCCGCATCAGCCCCTGCATATCGATGCCGTGATGGTTGTAAAAGCGATGATCCTCCACCGCAATAAAAGCATGGGCCAGATAATCGGGAATCTGCTCCAGCGGTACTTCAAAACGGTTTTGTTCAAAGCGTGTAGTGATTACCTCTCCGTTGTGATCGTAAAAAGTACTGGTCAGTTGGGGTTGGATGTCAGGAATATCCCCCATGCCAGCAACGGTCACGGCGAGAAAGCCTACGGTTCCCACAGCAAGAAAAAAGACCACCATGGCAATAATAAATGCAATTCGGGTAACACGCCGCATTATCCGTCACCTACTTTGTCGAAAATTTTTAGTCTCTTGAAAAATTATAACACAACTAGTCAAGAATCGTTAAGGAATTATTTGCATGACATGGAATCTATGATATAATTCTTTCGATATGCCGGGAGACATGGACAGGCCTACCCGGAGAAATAAAAAGAAGTTATTTAAGGAGGCTTACCCTATGTTACCCACTCCCAAGAAATTTAAAATCGTCGCTGCGGCGGCGGAAGGATCCCACAAATTAACGGCGTTTGACAATGCGCTCTTAGATGCGGGCATCGGCAATGTAAACCTGGTGCGCATCAGCAGCATCCTGCCGCCTTCCGCCCAGCAGGATCAGGATCTGGAGCTGCCCCCCGGATCTTTGGTGCCTACCGCTTACGGCTCCATTGTCTGTGAAGAGCCGGGAACAAAAATTGCTGCAGCAGTGGGCATCGGCTTTTCCAGTGACACCTTCGGAGTGATTATGGAATACTCCGGACAGTGCGGCAAAGCAGAAGCGGAAGCAAAAATCGCTTCCATGTTAAAGGATGCTTTTGAAAACCGCGGCATTCCGCTGGTAAAAACAGAGATTCGCGCGGTGGAACATACTGTGGAGCAAACAGGTTGTGCCTTTGCGGCAGTGGCGCTGTGGTATTAAGCCAAGAATCTGATATGGAAGGACCGAGCTCTATGGAACTTTGGTACACTGAAAAACAGACCCCCAATCTGGGGATTACCTGCCTGGTGCGGGAAACGCTTTGTCATATTAAAACTCCCTTTCAGGACCTGGCCGTCATTGACACGCTGCAGTTTGGCAAAATGCTGGTCTTGGACGGGATGGTACAGACCACCGAGCAGGACGAGTTTGTTTACCACGAAATGATAGCCCACATCGCCATGCAGGCCCACCCCAACCCTAAAGATGTGCTGGTGGTGGGCGGTGGAGACGGCGGTGCCATCAGGGAAGTAATTAAATATGATTCTGTGGAATCGGCCACTTTAGTGGAAATAGATGAAGCTGTGGTGGAAATGTCCAAAAAATATCTGCCCGGCATCTCTGTGGGGCTCTCCGACCCCCGGGTTAATGTGCTGATAGCCGACGGCATTAAGCATGTAAAAGAATCGGTGGGTAAGTACGATGTGATTCTGGTGGATTCCACCGAGCCGGTGGGGCCTGCGGTGGGCCTTTTCAGTCAGGATTTTTATGCCGGTATTTACCGGGCGCTGAAAAAAGACGGGATGCTTGTAGCCCAGACCGAGTCGCCGTTTTTTAACCGGGACTTAATCAGAAGTGCTTACAGCCGCATTAAAAGTGTTTTCCCACTGACCAAGCTGTATCTGGCCAGTATTCCCACCTACCCCAGCGGTCTGTGGAGCTTTACTGTGGGCTCCAAGTGCTATGAGCCCGAGGAAGGCAAGCAAAAGCCGGTGGAGACCAAATATTATAATTCTGCAGTGCATAAAGGCGCCTTTTGTCTGCCCAATTTTGTTTCGGAACTTCTGGAGGCAGAAGAAAGATGACGGTTTTTTTGCAAAACTGCGAAACCGGCGCTTTTTTGGCCGCCGGCTCCATTTATGAAAAGAGCAAAGCGGTGATTCTGGGAGCACCCATGGATTTTACCGTTTCCTTCCGCCCCGGATCCCGAAGCGGGCCTCAGGCTATCCGCGCGGCATCGGTGGGCCTGGAAGAATACAGCATGTATGCCGGCTGTGATTTGCGGGATGCTTCCTTTTATGATGCCGGAGATTTGCTTTTGCCCTTCGGCAATGTTAACCGTTCCCTGTCCCTCATTGAGGAGGCGGTGGACAATATTTTAACAGACGGCAAGTTTCCGCTGTTACTAGGTGGAGAACATCTGGTGAGCCTGGGCGCCCTCAGGGCTTTTGCCAGGCATAACCCCGGGATGACGGTTATTCATCTGGATGCCCATGCCGATTTGCGCACCGACTATCTGGGCGAGGCCCATTCCCATGCCTCGGTGATGTATCACGCCTGCCGGGACCTGAAAGTGGATTTGTATCAGTTTGGCATTCGCTCCGCCACTGCGGAGGAAATGGCCTTTGCCAAAGAGCATACCCATTTTTATCCATTTCATGTGTCCCAGCCGCTGGCTAAAGTGGTGCAGACGCTTAAAGGGAAGCCGGTGTATCTTTCACTGGATATCGATGTGGTTGACCCCGCCTTTGCTCCGGGTACCGGTACGCCGGAGCCGGGAGGCATTACCTCCGCAGAGCTTTTGGAGGCCATGTCGCTGTTAAAAGACCTCAATGTAATAGGTATGGACCTGGTGGAAGTAGCGCCGGTTTATGATCCGGCTGAGATTACCGCCATGTTGGCTGCCAAAATTGTGCGTGAGGCCATTCTCACTTTTCCCCGGGGCGTACGGGGTCAGACCCTTAAGTGCGCAGATTTTGGCAAGAAAGGGTCTGACCCCTGGTGCGCAGATTTTGGCAAGAAAAAAGGGTCTGACCCCTAGGGCGCAGATTTTGGCAAGAAAGGGTCTGACCCCTTAGCAATTCGCAGGGACAAATTAAGACAGAGAGCAAGGATTTTTGACAACGAAGGCGTATAAGTAATACGGTATAACTTATTAGGAAAACAAAAAAGGGGGAAAGTGGCGCAAATCATGAGTACAAAATATATTTTTGTTACCGGCGGTGTGGTTTCTTCTCTGGGCAAAGGCATTACAGCTGCCGCCCTGGGCACTTTGCTAAAAAGCAGGGGCCTGAAAGTTACAATTCAAAAGTTTGATCCCTATATTAATTTCGACCCCGGTACCATGAGCCCGTATCAGCACGGGGAAGTGTTTGTTACCGATGACGGCGCTGAGACTGACCTGGATTTGGGTCACTACGAGCGTTTCATTGATAATAATTTAAACAAGAGCTCCAACGTCACCACCGGAAAGATATACTGGTCGGTGATCAGCAAAGAACGCAAAGGTGATTTTCTGGGAGGCACCGTGCAGGTTATCCCTCATATCACCAATGAGATTAAATCCCGGGTGAAACGGGTGGCACAGCAGGGCGAAGTTGATGTGGTAATCACAGAAATCGGCGGCACCGTGGGTGATATTGAAGGCCTGCCTTTTTTGGAAGCCATCCGCCAGATGAAAAGCGACATTGGCCGGGAACATGTCATGTATATTCATGTGACCCTGATTCCCTATCTGGCCAAATCGGGAGAGCTAAAAACCAAGCCTACCCAGCACTCCGTAAAGGAATTGCGCTCCATTGGCATTCAGCCCGATGTCATTGTCTGCCGCACAGAACAGGCCCTTTCCCAGGAAATGAAGGATAAGCTGGCTCTCTTCTGTGATATTGATCCACAGGCGGTTATCGAAAACACCGACCTGGACACCATCTATGAAGTGCCGCTGAAAATGAATGCTGAAGGTCTGGATGATATAGTGGTTCGGAAGCTGGGGCTGCCCCAGGCCCACTACGATCTGACGGAATGGAAAGATTTAGTGGCAAAGATTAAAAATCTGCAAAAGAAAGTAACCATCGGCCTGGTGGGTAAGTATGTGGCCTTAAAGGATGCCTATCTCAGTGTGGCGGAGTCCTTGTTACATGCCGGTTTTGAAAACGGCTGCGATGTGGATATTCGCTGGATACAGGCAGAAGATGTGGAAACAGAGGGCGCAGCACAATTGCTGTCAGGCTTGGACGGCATCCTGGTCCCGGGAGGTTTTGGCGATCGGGGCATTGAAGGAAAAGTTGCTGCGGTGCGCTATGCCCGGGAAAACCGCATTCCCTTTTTTGGTATCTGCCTGGGTATGCACTGTGCCACCATTGAATTTGCCCGTAATGTCTGCGGCTGGGAAGATGCCCATTCCACTGAATTTAGCCCGGAAACCAAGCACCCGGTCATTGATCTGTTGCCGGAACAAAAAGACGTGGAAGATTTGGGCGGCACCATGCGCTTAGGCTTATATCCCTGTAAGGTGGAGCGGGACACCTTTACTCATAGTGCCTACGAGGACGAAATCATTTATGAACGCCACCGCCATCGCTACGAGCTAAACAATGTCTACCGTGAACGTCTGGAAAAAAAGGGCCTGGTCTTGGCCGGCACCTCTCCGGACGACCGGTTGGTGGAAATTGTGGAGTTAAAGGATCACCCCTGGTTCTTGGCAACCCAGTTCCATCCGGAATTTAAGTCGCGCCCCAACCGTCCCCATCCTCTGTTCCGTGACTTTGTCCGGGCGGCCCTGGACGGCTCTGAGCAATAGGATTAAAGTATAATTTACGGCGAAGCGGAAAACATGTAACCGTATATTTATTTCTTGAGTTGTAATTTGTATTATAATGTGGTACAAATTAAGTGTAATTTCGCAAAAAAGGAAGGAGTATCCAACAATGACCCATGTGATTAACGAAGAATGCATTTCCTGCGGTTCCTGTGAGCCGGAATGCCCGGTTGATGCCATCACCGAAGGCGATGACAAGTACGTAATCGATCCCGAAACATGCATAGACTGTGGTGCTTGTGCTGAAGTTTGCCCGGTAGATGCCATTCATGAAGAATCATAAGCACAACAAAAAGAGGGCGAAAGCCCTCTTTTTAAATATGGGGAAAAAATAGCCCTACATAGAGAAGTATTTTATGAATATAACATACATAACGGTAGCTATGATCTGCTGATAGCTGCTGTTTGCGGAGGTGTGGAGTTGGAGGTAAAAAGGTTGGTTGGCGGTATCGTGTTGGCTGTGATAGGTATTACCGTCTTTTTTGCTCTGGCACAGATATTTCGCCCGCCCGGGGCACCGCAGAGAGGCGCCGGCAGCGCTCAGGCGGTGGCGGTAATCCACCTGGAGGGCATTATCATGGATGGGCAGATCCAGCCCCTGTTTGGCGCTCCCGGCGGGACCAGGCAGATTATCGGCCAGCTGCAGGATGCGGCAGCAGACCGGGATGTGGCGGCGGTGGTGCTGCGCATCAACAGTCCGGGCGGTACTCCCGCAGCTTCCCAGGAAGTTTATAACGAAGTGCAGCGCCTAAAGGAGTCGGGTAAGCCGGTGGTTGTCTCTGTGGGTGAAATGGCCGCTTCCGGCGGTTACTGGATTGCCAGCGCCGCCGATGAAATTGTGGCCAATCCCGCCTCGGTCACCGGCAGCATCGGCGTAATCATGGAAACCACAAATTTTGTGGAGCTCTATGAAATGCTGGGCATTGAAAGTGAAGTGTTTAAAAGCGGCCAATACAAAGATATGGGCAGTGCTGCACGTCCCTTAAGTGATGATGAGCGGGAGATTATCCAGTCCATGGTGGATGATATTTTCCAGCAGTTTGTGGATGTGGTGGCCTCAGGCCGCAGCCTGGACCGGGAAGCGGTGTTGGAAGTGGCAGACGGCCGCATTTTCACCGGCCGCCAGGCCAAGGAGCTGGGCCTGGTAGACCGGCTCGGTGATTTGAACACAGCAATAGATGCCGCAGGAGAGCTGGCGGGAATTGAGGGAACACCACGGATTAAAGAGATGCGCACCCGTTCCCCGTGGGGGATTTTTGGCGGCGGGGTGAATATGCCGCTTTGGCAGCTTTTTGCACCGGGTGAAGCGGAAGGCAGTGTTTTGCTGCCCCGCTAAAAGGGAGAGTGAGGTAGTTGTTCGGTTTTATCGATGATTTTTATGATTCGCTGTTTAAACCAAGCCGGGGGATAGCAAGGGTAGTACAGGAGCGCACTGTCTGGCACGGGCTGTTTATTTATTTGGCAGTCTCCCTTGTTGCCTCCATCACTTCGTTTGTGGGCGCCGGCACAGAAGAGGTCTTCACCGGTCTGACACAATATATGGATCCGGAGACCGCCGCCGCCTTAATGCGTGCCTGGCCGGTACTTAATCTGCTTTCTATCATAGTTTTTTATCCGCTGCTGTATTTTGTCTGGGCTGCCGTTTTACAGTTCTCTTCCGAACTGTTGGGCGGCTCCGGCAAGGGTCTGCAGGTGGCCACCGGTTTGGGCTACGGGCAGCTGCCGTATTTGCTGGTGGTACCCTTTGGCCTGATTACCCATTATATGGCCTTTATTGTGCCTCTGGTAAGTCTGGCCGCTTTTGTCTGGTCTGTGGTTTTAAAGGTGGAAGTGCTGCATGCGGTGCACGGTTTTTCCCGTGGCCGGGCTGCGCTGGCTTACTTTCTGCCGGCGTTGGTCCTTGTGGCGGCAATATTTATTTTCCTGGTCTTAATCGGCTCCATTCTCATGCCGCTATTGGCGGAAATGTTTCCCATGTAGCATTTTTGTGAATTTATGGCTGCACAAAAGGCCTGCTTTTTCTGCTTGTATAATGCCCGGTAATAAAGGAGAAATTACAGGCAAACAAGCAAAGGAGGCAAGGCCGTGCTTTTTCGTCGCAAATCACGTACCCGCCGGATGATGGACTGGATGAATGCCATGCTGCAAAGCGTGTTGCGCTGGTTTAAGAAGATTCGCAGCTAACAGTGCTAGAAAAAAGTGCCATAATTTCCTGCCGGGATAAAAAAGGAAATTACCTCCCTAACGAGAATAGTATCTGTAAAACTATTCCAAAGCCAACAGGATTATGGGAGGCGAATTAAATGTCGGCAACGATTATGGTGGTTGACGATCGAACAGGAATCCGCCGGCTCCTGCAGGAAGTTCTCCAGGGAGCGGGCTATCAGGTACTTACCGCATCGGGAGGCAATGATGCCCTTGAGCTGGTTAAAGAAAACCCGGTTGACCTGGTACTTCTGGACATGAAGATGGCCGGTATGGATGGCCTTGAAACTTTGACCCTTTTAAAGAAACTGTGTTCCCAGGTAATAATTCTTATCATGACAGCCTACGAAGAGCTGGAAGTGTTGAAAGAAGCCAAGCGTCGCGGTGCGGCGGGCTACATCTCCAAACCCTTCGATATTGAAGAACTAAAGGAAGAAGTGGCAAACCAGCTGCGCGCAGCCAGCGCGTAAAACAAAACAGAATAAACTGTCAGGGCTGCTTGAGGCCGCAAGGCGCTTTGGCAGCCTGTTTCAAAGGAGGAAATTGCTAGATGCCATTTGTAACATTGCGCGAAGTTTTGGCAGACGCAGAGCGCGGCAAATATGCCGTGGGCGCGTTCAATACCAATAATATGGAAATAGTACAGGCCATTGTGGAAGCGGCCCAAGAAGAACGGGCACCGGTAATTCTGCAGGCCAGCCAGGGAGCTTTAAAATATGCGGGGATCCGCTACATCACCGCTATGGTACGCGCCGCGGTGGAGACCTCCACCGTGCCCATTGTGCTGCACCTGGACCACGGTACAAGCTTTGAGCAGACCATGCTCTGTCTTAAACACGGTTTCAGCTCGGTGATGTTCGACGGCTCCAAATATTCCCTGCAGGAAAATATTGCCGCCACCCGTAAAGTGGTGGATGTGGCCCATGCCATGGGCGCCTCGGTGGAGGGAGAACTGGGTAAAATCGGCGGCACCGAAGATGATATTACCGTGGATGAACGTGATGCGTTAATGACTGATCCGGATGAAGCGGTACAATTTGTTACTGAAACAAAGGTGGATGCTTTTGCCGTAGCCATCGGCACAGCACACGGTACATATAAGGGTGAACCCAAGCTGGATTTTGACCGGCTAAAAACCATTGATGAGCGGGTGGAGACCGCCATCGTGCTGCACGGCGCCTCCGGTGTGCCCGCAGAGAGCATTAAAAAGGCCATCTCACTGGGTGTGCGCAAAATTAATATCGATACGGAGCTGCGGCAGGCCTTTACCCGCGGCGTACAGGACGTGGTACAGAATAAACCGGGTGAATATGATCCAAGAAAAATCCTGGGTCCGGCCAAAGAAGAGATGAAAGCCATTATTAAAGAGAAGATGCGCTTGTTTGGCTGCTCAGGCAAAGTTTAGGAGTGAACTGCCATGAAACTTTTCCTGGACACAGCAAATTTGCAGGAAATTGAACAGGCCATGGACTGGGGAGTCATTGACGGTGTAACCACCAACCCCACTCTGGTGGCCAAGGAGGGCGGAGACTTCAAGGCGCTCTTAAAAGAAATCTGTCGCCTGGTTCCGGGTCCCGTTTCCGCCGAGGTGATGGGTACTAACGCCAATGAGATGGTGCAGGAAGCACAGGAGCTGGCTGCTGTGGGCTCCCAGGTAGTGATTAAGGTGCCCATGACGCCCGACGGCCTGCAGGCGGTGGTGGAGTTGAAAAAGCAGGGCATCCGCACCAACGTAACCCTGGTCTTTTCCGCCAACCAGGCTCTGTTAGCGGCCAAAGCCGGTGCCGCTTTTGTCAGCCCCTTTTTGGGCCGGCTCGATGATTTGGGCCACGACGGCGTAAGCCTGGTGGATGAAGTCTGCGGAATTTTTTCCGCCTACGCTATGGAGTCGGAGGTTATTGCCGCCAGTATCCGGCACCCGCTGCATGTTATCCAGGTAGCCAAGGTCGGCAGTCATATTGCCACCATTCCTTTTGCTGTGTTAAAACAGATGTTTAAACATCCCATGACCGATTTGGGTATAGAACGTTTTCTGGCCGACTGGGCCAGTGCAAACCAGGGGAAATAAAACAGTTTAATAGCTTAACAGAGGGGGAGTTAACATGGAGAGAGAACTTGCGCTGGAATTTGTGCGCATTACCGAAGCCGCCGCTTTGGCTTCCGGCCGGCTCATGGGCCGGGGAGATAAGGAAGCGGCAGACCAGGCCGCCGTTGATGCCATGCGGACCGTATTTGACACCGTGCATATTGACGGCACAGTGGTAATCGGTGAAGGGGAAATGGATGAGGCGCCCATGCTCTATATCGGGGAAAGAGTGGGCACCGGTGAGGAACCGGCGGTGGATGTGGCGGTGGACCCGGTGGAGGGCACCAATCTGGTGGCCAAGGGTTTGCCCAATGCGCTGGCGGTGGTGGCCATTGCGCCCAAAGACTGCCTTTTGCATGCTCCGGATATGTATATGGAAAAAATAGCGGTGGGTCCCGGGGCCAAAGGATGCATCAATCTTGATGCCTCCGTAAGTGAGAACTTAAATGCGGTAGCCTCTGCCTTGGACCGTGATGTGCAGGATTTGACCGCCATTATTCTTGACCGCCCGCGCCATAAGGAAATCATAGCCCAAATCCGCGCCGCCGGCGCCAGGGTCAAGCTGATTTCCGACGGAGATGTGTCTGCAGCCATTGCCACAGCCATTGATGGTACCGGAGTAGATATTTTGTTTGGTATCGGCGGCGCTCCCGAAGGGGTTATTGCTGCTGCGGCACTGAAGTGCTTAGGCGGCGAAATGCAGGCCCGTCTTACACCGGAAGGCGAAGACGAAATTGCCCGCGTGCATAAAATGGGACTGCCCGATGCCAATAAGCTGCTGCAGCTTGATGACCTGGTGGCGGGAGACGATGTTTTCTTTGCTGCCACCGGCATCACCGACGGAGACATGCTGCGGGGTGTGCGCTACAGCGGACAGACCGCAGAAACGCACTCCCTGGTGATGCGCGGCATGACCGGCACCATCCGCAACATTTATGCTACTCACATTTTGGAGCGCAAGCCCAGCTTTGTCTCCCGCACAGCGCAGTGCCGGCAAAATACCAGACAAAAATAACGCTCATACTTCTTTGTTAATCTGTAAATGAGGCGAATCCATGTTAATTTTGTGGTTACAGTTTCTGGCAAGTGCTATACTTATAATCGCCGCAGGGACAAAATTAACCCGCAGTGCCGATACCATAGCTGAACATACCGGTCTGGGAGCATTATGGGCCGGTGTGTTTTTGCTGCCTTTGGCCACCTCTCTGCCGGAGCTTGTCACCAGCTGGCGCGCAGCGGTAATCTTGGCGCCCGACTTATCGGTGGGAAATGTTTTTGGCAGTAACATGTTCAATGTGGCCATCATTGCCATCATTGATCTGACCCAGGGGAGAGGGCCGCTGTTGACCCGGGTCAGCCAGCGCCATGTATTCACCGCCGCCGTGGGTATCATGCTTACCTGCTACGTGGCCATTATTATGCTGGTGCCCACCCCAGTTACGGTGGGCTGGGTGGGGTTAAACACCCTTTTTCTGCCCGTATTTTATGTTTTAGGCAACTGGCTCTTAACCCGTTTTGAACGGCGGCATGCGGTGGAGGCCGCAACCATAGATCTGTCGGCCAGGGAGCGCTCGCTGGGCAAAGCAATTTTCTGGTTCATGGTGGCGGCGGCGGTGATTATTGTGGCCGGCATCAGCCTGGCGGATTCCGGTGACGCCATTGCCCGGGAGACAGGCCTGGGGCAGACATTGGTGGGCTCCTTCTTTATTGCCATCACCACCTCTCTGCCTGAGTTGGTCACCACCCTCACCGCGGTACGGATGGGTGTTTTGGATATGGCCATCGGCAACATTTTCGGGGCCAATCTGTTTAATGTGCTGATTATCTTTTTTGCCGACCTGTTTTATACCGGCGGCTCCATCATGCATGTCATCAGCGGTGATCACCTGGTTAGCGCCATGATGTCGGTGATTCTCACCTCCATTGCCGTGGCCGGCATGATATACCGTTCTCAGCGCAGCTTTGTCCGGCTGGGTTTTGATTCCATGGCCATTGTGGCCGGTTATGTGGTGGCCATGATTCTGTTATTTTTTGCCTGAAGCTTAAAAAAATGTATAAAAACAAATAAAACGGGCCACACTTAGGGGTAACCTGGCATTTTGAGCGTTGTGTTTAGCACAACGTTTTTGTTTCCAGGCCAATTCCTAAGAGGTGAGACGATGAAATACAACAAACGAAGATTTCTTTTGACCGGGGTAATGCTCCTCGTTTTGCTGCTGCCGGCCACGGCGTTGGCCGAAGAGCCGCAAGCCGAGGCACGCTATGTGCCCGATGCACCCCACGGTCTGTCGGGGACCACTGTGCAGCCACTTTATCTGCAGCAATTAAGCGGGCTTTTGGAAAAAAGACAGGCCCTGGAGGAAGCGCAGACGCTGCAGCATGAGGTGGCACGGGGCGAAACGCTGGGTGCCATCGCCAGTAAGTATGACGTATCCCTGGACTACCTGATGCAGGTGAACAATCTGACCAGCGCCAACTTCCTCCGGGAAGGACAGGTGCTGACCCTGCTGTCCGAGGACCCCTCCCAGGTTGAGGTGTCGGGTTCCAGCCATACCCTGCGCCGCGGTGAAACCATCTGGGAGCTGTCACGTCAGTACGATGTGAGCATCGATGATATTCTGGCTTTTAACAATATCAGTGATCCGCACAGACTGCAGGCGGGACAGGCTATACGTATCCCGGGTAAGGATGATGAGGTGCCCCAGGCACCACCGGAAAGAGACCGGCTTGTGGCCTCCCGCAGCGGCGGTTCGCAAAGTACTGTGGCCAGAAGCAGCGGCTTTATCTGGCCTGTGCAGGGCAGGATTTCTTCCGGATACGGACCGCGTTGGGGAAGTTTTCATAACGGCATCGATATTGCCGCACCCACCGGAACACCCATTAAGGCCATAGCTTCCGGCACCGTAGTTACCGCCGGCTGGCGGCAGGGATACGGTTATATGGTGCGCATCGATCATCAAAACGGCTGGCAGTCTCTTTATGCCCATGCTTCACGCCTGTTTGTCAGCGAAGGGCAAACGGTGGACTCCGGCCATCAGATTGCCGCAGTGGGAGCCACCGGCAATGCCACCGGGCCCCATGTGCATCTGGAAATGATTTATCAGGGTGAACACAGAAATCCCATCCAGCATCTGCCTGCCAGATAAAAACATGTTAAATGTTAAATGTGGTAAACAGTGTAAAGAAATGATTGCACTGTTTGCCACGTTGTGTTATTATATGTTAGTAGATTTTGATGGTGGAAAGAGGTGAACCCAATGAAAGCAAAGATTCATCCCAAGTATGAAAAGGCTACTGTTTCCTGCGCCTGTGGAAATAGTTTTGAAACTGGTTCAACAAAGAAAGAGCTGAAAATCGATATCTGTTCCAAATGCCATCCTTTCTTTACCGGCAAACAAAAATTCATCGATACCGGTGGACGTGTGGAACGGTTTAAGCGTAAGTACGGAATGTAACAAGAAAGGCGCGCCCTTTCGGTTTCCTCAGCGCGCGCATTTCAGTACTGCTTACCTTAGCAGCTTCGCTATCTGCGAAGCGTTATAATTTCCTAGCAGTATAACAAACAGCAGCGTTCGGCGCTGCTCTTTTTTTACCGGTTACCGGTTGGAATTAATGCTTTACAGAAAGCAAAAAAATCTCTGGAAAGCTTGCTTTTTAGTTAACTAAAAGAGCAGGCCTTTCTTGATGTAAAATTGGAGGGGAGACCATGTCTTCAGCGGTAAAGGTCGGAGGCCAGGCCGTAATTGAGGGCGTTATGATGCGCCAAAGTGACCGTTTGGCAGTGGCTGTACGCAAACCGGACCGTGAGATATTTCTCCATCAGGAAACATTGCGCACCGCCGGGCAGAGTTACCCGTTTCTGAAACTGCCTGTCCTCAGAGGGATGGTAGCTTTTGTGGAAGCGCTCACCCTGGGGACCCGGGTGCTTACCATTTCCGCCAATCAGGCCTTTGAAGAAGAGGAAGAGGAATTAACCGGCTGGCAGTTGACCTTCAGCGTAATTATTGCCATGGCCCTGGGTATTTCACTTTTTTTCTTCCTGCCCACCGTGCTGGTGCGCCTGCTGGCTGAAAGCTTTACGGCCCATCCTGTTTTGTTGAACCTTTTGGAAGGCGGGATCCGTATTGGGATTTTTATTTCCTATGTATTGGTGATTTCCCGTTTTAAAGATATTCAGCGGGTTTTTGAATACCATGGTGCGGAGCATAAGGCCATAGCCTGTTATGAGGCCCAGGAAGACCTGACGGTGGCCAATGCCCGCAAATTTTCCGCCTTGCATCCTCGCTGCGGTACCAGCTTTCTTTTGCTGGTGATGGCCATCAGTATTCTGTTGTTCTCCTTTTTTGGCTGGCCCGGTCTGCTGCAGCGGTTGTTGTTGCGTCTCTCCCTGCTCCCGCTGGTGGCGGGGCTGGCCTATGAAGTGATTCAGCTGGCCGGACGCCATCGCTTTTTTTGCTATCTTACCGCTCCCGGGCTTTGGCTGCAGCGGCTGACCACCCGTGAGCCCGATGACCGTCAGATTGAAGTGGCCCTGCGTGCCATTCAGTCCGTATTGCCCGACGCCAATGATAAGGTGTGATAAACTATGTTTGATAAATTAAAGGCCACAGAAGAACGCTTTGATGAGCTGGAGAAGCTTATCAGCGACCCGGAAGTCATTGCCCGCCAGGACGAGTGGCGCAAGCTGACCAAAGAGCATTCCCGCCTCTCGGAGGTTGTTAATGCCTATCGCGAGTATCAGCAGGTGGAGCAGGATCTGGCCGAAGCCAAAGAGATGCTGCGCGACGGCGGCGATGAAGAAATGAGCCGTTTCTTAAAAGATGAGATTACGGCCAATACTGAAAAAAAAGAAGAGCTGACCGAAAAGCTGCGTCTTTTGCTTTTACCCCGTGACCCCAACGATGACAAAAACGTTATTGTGGAAGTGCGGGCCGGTACCGGTGGCGATGAAGCAGCGCTGTTTGCCGGCGATCTGTTTCGTATGTATACCCGTTATGCGGAACGGCAGGGCTGGAAAACGGAAGTGCTGGATGCCAACGAAACCGACATCGGCGGATTTAAGGAAGTGGTGTTTGCCATTGAAGGCGATGGCGCCTACAGCCGCCTGAAGTTTGAAAGCGGCGTGCACCGGGTGCAGCGGGTGCCGGAAACCGAGTCCGGCGGACGTATCCATACCTCCGCAGCCACGGTGGCGGTTTTACCGGAAGCTGAAGATGTGGAAGTGGATATTAATCAAAACGATTTGCGCATTGACGTGTTTTGCTCCTCAGGACCCGGCGGTCAGAGCGTAAACACCACCCAGTCTGCGGTGCGTATTACTCACCTGCCCAGCGGTATCGTAGTTTCCTGCCAGGACGAAAAATCCCAGCACAAAAATAAAGACAAAGCCATGCGCGTTCTGCGGGCCCGTTTGTTTGAGAAAGCTCAGGAAGAGGCGGCGGCGGAACAGGCCGCAGCCCGGAAGACCCAGGTGGGCAGCGGTGACCGCAGTGAGCGGATCCGCACCTATAACTTCCCGCAGGGCCGGGTTTCCGACCATCGCATCGGCATGACTCTGTATAAACTGGATCAGTTTTTGGACGGTGACCTGGATGAGATGGTAGATGCCCTTATCACCAGTGAGCAGGCCGAACTGTTAAAGCAGGTAGACGCATGAGTATAACCATTAAAGAAGCCCTGCAGAGGGCTTCTTTTCAACTGCGTGACCAGGGATTTGACCGGCCGCGGCGTGAAGCGCAGTTTCTGCTTACCGCTCTTTTGGGCTGTGATGCGGCCTGGCTTTATGCCCACGACCAGGAGAAGCTTACCGCCCCGCAGTGGGCAGAGTTTCAGGCTTGGCTTGCGCGCCGCGCCACAGGGGAACCCTTTGCCTACCTGGCCGGCCAAAAGGAGTTTATGGGCCTCTGTTTTGCTGTGACGCCGGATGTCTTAATTCCCCGGCCGGAAACGGAGTTTTTGGTGGAAGCGGTGGCAGAGGAGCTGCAGGCCCACACCAGTCCCCGCATCCTGGAAATTGGCGCCGGCAGCGGGGCGGTGGCCGTTTCCCTTGCAAAGCTGCTGCCCAAGGCACGGGTGGTTGCGGTGGATGTTTCGCAGGCGGCACTGGAGATAGCTCAAAAAAATGCCGCCCGCCACGGCGTGGCAGGGCGGGTGGAATTTTTGGCCGGTGATTTATATGCACCGGTGGCAGACGAGTATTTCGACGCCGTGGTAAGTAATCCCCCTTATATTTCCGCCGCCGATATCCTCAAGCTGCAGTGTGACGTCAAAGACTTTGAGCCCCGCCTGGCCCTGTGCGGCGGGGAAGACGGGCTGGATTTTTACCGCCGCTTAACCGGGGAACTGGACGTTTTGTCAAACCGGCCTAAAATGCTTGCCTTTGAGGTGGGAATGGGCCAGGCCCAGGCGGTGGCGGCGCTTTGCTTAAAGGCGGGATACGAAAATACCCGCCAAATCAAAGACTTGGCGGGTATTGACCGGATAATCACCGCAAAATTAGCGTAACTCATGGCCGGTGGACGTAATGGTGAGCTGACCGTGCTTAACCCCTTTGACACTTATCAGTTTGTCGGCTACTTCCCGGGCCCTTCCTGCCGGGCCCTTTAAAACCAATACTTCCAGGCAGTTATGGTGATCCAGGTGTACATGGGTGGATGTAAGAATCATATCATGCCAGTTATGCTGCAGTTCGGTTAAAAGATTGCTTAACCCCCGCACATGGTGGTCGTACATCAAGGTGATGGTGCCCGCCACCTCCTGGTTTTCATCCTCCCACTCCATCTCCACCAGACGGTTGCGGATCAAATCGCGCACCGCCTCCGACCGGTTGGCATAGCCCTGGGAGACAATTTTTTTATCAAAGGCTTCCAGCAGCTGTTCATTCATAGAAATGCCGAAACGGACCAGTTTGCTCATGTTTTCCTCCTTAGCACAAAAAAGACAGTGTATCAAAAGTTTCTCCCTAAACATAATAAATCCTGCATAAGTTGCAACAATCCCCATCTCAGGCTTAGCCTGAGATTTTTCAGTTTCCCCAAAAGTAAATGTTTAATGCATGAAATTTATGGCAATACTATGGGACAGGAAGATGAGGGGGGATAGTCATGCAGGTAAGAAAAGTAAACATTTCCGGAGTGAACACATATAAGCTGCCGGTCCTAAAAAGCGCCCGCATGAAGGAGTTATTTAAAAAGATGCAAAGCGGAGACGAGCATGCGCGCCAGGAATTGATTAACGGCAACCTGCGCCTGGTATTAAGTGTGCTGCAGCGCTTCAAGAACCGGGGGGAAAACCTGGACGATTTGTTTCAGGTGGGCTGTATCGGCCTGATGAAAGCGGTGGATAACTTTTCTCTGGATCATAACGTTCATTTCTCCACCTATGCGGTACCTATGATTATCGGAGAGATTAAACGTTACCTGCGGGACAACAATGCGGTGCGGGTCAGCCGCTCGCTAAAGATGCTGGCCCACAAGGCCCAGCAGTCCAGAGAGGAATTGACCCGCAAGCTCCTGCGGGAGCCCACCTTAAAAGAAATAGCCGCGGACCTGGACATTACGCCGGAAGAAGTGGTGTTTGCCTACCAGGCCATAAACGATCCACTTTCCCTGCACGACCCGGTTTTTCAGGACACAACGGACCCGGTTTTTGTCATGGATTTGGTCAGTGATCAGTCCAGCAGCGCCGAAATTTGGGTAGAAGATATCACACTGCGCCAGGCCATGGAGATACTCAGTGAGCGGGAGCGGCGTATCCTGGAATCCCGTTTCTTTGAAGGACGGACACAGACAGAAATTGCCAATGAGATAGGTATTTCACAGGCCCAGGTGTCACGGATTGAAAAATCCGCCCTGCGACAGGTTCGCCATCATCTGGCCGAAGAAGGGGGAAGCAAAAGTGCCGGTGCGTAAAATAGCTGTTGTGTTGTGTATTATCCTGCTTCCCTTGCTGTTTATGCGTCCTCAGGGCGCCACAGCACCGGTGGAGGAATCGCCCGAATCCATGCTGCGGTTACATGTGCGGGCCAACAGCAACTCGCCGGCGGACCAGGCACTGAAATATCAGGTGCGCGATGCGGTGCTGGCGGTGATGCAGGACCATGTGGAGAAATCCGGCAGCCTGGAGCAGGCCAGAGCCGAAGTGGAAACGGTGCTGCCCACAGTGTTGGCTGCCGCCGACTCCGTGGTGGACAATGCGGGCTATAATTATCAGGTCTCCGCTTCCCTGGGTGAGGCCGATTTTCCCACCCGGTTGTACGGGGATCAGGTCTACCGCGCCGGAACGTATCAGGCGGTGCAGATTTATCTGGGTGAAGGCAGCGGTGAAAACTGGTGGTGCGTACTTTTTCCCCCGCTGTGTTTTGTGGAAGTGTCGGACGATTCTGTCATTCCCGTGTCCGGTGACCGGGCACAAACGCCCAGACCCCGTTCCCGCCTGCTGGAATGGTGGCAGAACCTTTTTGGCGGCAGAAGCTAATATTATTTGCCTGTTGAAAAAGAGTTGCCCATCCTTTATAATAAACTCGATTGCTATAGAGAAAAAGATGTCGAAAAAATGGCGCAAATTATATGCGCAGCAATTTGGGAGGATGCATGGTCTGGAACATGTTGATCCAGTTGGTGGGCGGCCTGGGTTTGTTTCTCTTTGGAATGCAGCTTATGGCTTCCGGAATGCAAAAAGCGGCGGGTGATCGCCTGCGAAGAATTCTGGAAGTACTTACGTCAAATCCGGTTATTGCCGTATTGACGGGAATTGTAGTTACAATCCTGGTGCAAAGCAGCAGTACCACCACGGTAATGGTGGTGGGCTTTGCCAATGCCGGCCTGATGACTCTGCCGCAGGCGCTGGGAACAATTTTGGGTGCCAACATCGGCACCACCGTTACCGCGCAGATTGTATCGTTTGACGTCTATTATCTGGTCTACCCGGCCATCGGGCTGGGGGCGGTGCTGAATTTTTTCGGTAAGCGCCGCCTGTATAAATATGTGGGACAGGCTATCCTGGGTTTCGGGATATTGTTTACGGGCATGACCACCATGTCCGATGCCATGCGCCCGCTGCGGGATTCACCGTTTTTTATGGATATGATAGCCCAGTTCGGCACATTTCCGGTTTTCGGTATTTTCATCGGGGCTATGTTTACCGCCCTGGTGCAGTCCAGCAGTGCGTCCACCGGTTTAATTATTGCCATGTCTTTGCAGGGAATCCTGCCCTTAACAGCGGCGGTGGCCCTGATTCTAGGCACTAATGTGGGCACTTGTATCACCGCCCTTTTGGCCAGTTTCGGCGCTTCATTGCCGGCCCGGCGTGCCGCCTTTGGTCATATCGCCTTTAACATAACCGGCGTGCTGATAGTTTTGCTGATTTTTGGCCCTTTCACCGAATTTATTGCCGGTTTGGGCGGCGATGTTACCCGGCAGACAGCTAATGCCCATACTGTTTTTAACGTGGTAAGCACATTGGTGGTGCTGCCGTTCTTCAAGTATTTTGTCACCCTGATAACCCATGTCATTCCCGGCGACGAAGTGGCATTGGAAATGGGCCCTAAATATTTGGACAAGCGTATCTTGAAAACCCCTGCCATAGCCATCGGTGGTGTGCGCCAGGAATGTCTGCGCATGGCCTCCCTGGCCCGGGAAATGGTGGACGAGTCGCTGCATGTTTTTATCAAAAAAGACCGCAAAATGATGCAACAGGTCCTGCAAAAAGAGGATTTGGTGGACAGTCTGGAGAAAGAAATTGTGATTTATCTTGCGGAGTTGGCGCAGCATTCGCTGACCATTGAACAGTCGCAGCAAGTCTCCGGCTTGATGCATATTGTAAATGACCTGGAGCGCATCGGTGATCATGCACAAAATATTGTCCATCTGGCAGAAATCAAGATGGAAGAAGGATTAGCTTTTACCGACAAAGCCATGGAAGAACTAAAATGCATGCAGGCCAAAGTGGATGAAATGTTGGCCAACGTTATCGAAGCCTTTGCCAAGGAAGATCTGGCCCTGGCCCGGGAAGTTGTGGAGCAGGACGATGTGGTGGACGATTTGGAGCGCAATCTGCGCAAAGCCCATATCGGCCGTATCAATGATAAGGTGTGCTTTCCGCCCAGCGGTGTAATCTATCTTGATGTGCTCAGTAACTTTGAACGTATCGGTGACCATGCCACCAACATTGCCCAGATTGTGTTGGGTGAAGTTTAAACGGGGTGACGAATTGAAACAAAAACTGGAACGGTTCAGGGAACAGTTTAAAGAGCATAAAATGACGCCGCAGCGCCGCGTTGTCCTGCAGGCGCTTTTGGAGAATTCCGAATCCCACTTAAGTGCGGAGGAAGTCTATGCGCTGGCCAAGGAAATCGATTCGGAAATCGGCCTGGCCACCATCTATCGTACCCTGGATCTTCTGGAAGAGCTAAATATCGTGCACAAGCTGCACTTTGGCGATGGGCGGAGCCGTTACGAGCTCTGCCATGTTTCCTCGGAGCATCATCACCATCATCTGGTCTGCCTGAACTGCAACCAAATCTTGGAGGTTAAGGAAGATCTTTTGCACCAACTGGAAACAGTCATCGAAAAGGAGCACGGTTTTCATATAATTGATCACCGTGTGCAGTTTTACGGCTACTGTGCCCAATGTGACAAGACAAAAAGTAACACTTAAGGAGGACATCATGACGGGGAAAAGTTATCAGGCTTTGCGTTATGCGGGCCTTTTTTTGCTTATATTTCTGCTTCTTGCCGCACCGGCTCAGGCCAATGAGCCGGTGTTTTCCGACGAAACCGACACTGTGGACCTGCGGGGACGGGTGATTTCGGTGGAGGACTTGGAACCGGACGGTGAGGCAAGCCAGTTTGTGGAACTGGAACAGTTGGTTACCATTGAAATTACCAGCGACCCTTTTAAGGGCCAGCAGCATACCATTCTCAACGAACTGATGGGACATCCGCTCTTTGATATTTATGTGGAAGAAGGCCGGCAGGTGATCCTTTGGGGCGAAGTGGACCCCGACGACGGCACCCTGCTGCAGATTTACCTGCAGGACTATGTGCGCGACACCTACCTGTACTACGTGCTTGGTTTGTTTGTCCTGGTGCTGGTGCTGGCAGGCGGCAAGAAAGGCTTATTAACGCTGGTTACTCTCACGGTGACCATTGCCCTGGTGGCCAGAGTGCTATTGCCGCTACTCTTGCAGGGCTATCCGCCCATTCCCACCACCCTTGTGGTGGCAGTGCTGATAACGTTAGTTACACTGCTTGGCATCGGCGGCCTGCAGCGCAAGACGTTGGCTGCGGTTATCGGGACAGCAGGCGGTGTGGTGGTGGCGGGAACATTGGCTCTCTTAGTGGGTAATCTGGCCAACCTCACCGGTTTTTCCAGTGAAGAGGCACAAATGCTGATGTATATGGAAGGGACCATTGATGTGCGCGGCCTGCTCTTTGCCGGCATTATTGTGGGCGCCCTGGGCGCTGTGATGGACGTGGCCATGTCCATAGCCTCCGCTTCCCACGAGGTATACTGCGCCAATCCGGCCATCTGTGTTCGCGATCAGTTTCGTGCCGCCATGAATGTGGGCCGCGATGTGATGGGGACCATGGCCAACACCCTTATTCTGGCGTACCTGGGCACCTCAATGTCCCTGCTGTTGTTGTTTATGGGCTATGAGGTCAGTTATTCCTCCATGATTAACATGGACCTGGTGGCCACGGAAGTGATTCGCGCGCTAAGCGGCAGTATCGGCCTGGTAACCGCTGTGCCGCTCACCGCACTGTTTGCCGGACTGCTCACCGTCCGTACCACCAAACCTGCGGAGAACTCTGTTAACAAGTAAGAGCGGAGGACGATTATGGAACAATTCACAGAAAAAAAAGCTAAACTTACCACCATATTGGAAGAAATGGGAAGTGTACTGGTGGCTTTCTCCGGAGGCGTGGACTCATCGGTGCTTTTGGCCATGGCTTCCGGCACTTTGGGTGACAAGGTGCTGGCGGTTACCGCAGCTTCGGAAACCTATCTGTCCGAAGAGCAGGAAGTGGCGGAGCGCTTAGCCGCTAAACTGCAGGTCCCCCTGCAGGTCATTGAAACGGAAGAACTGGCCATCCCCGCCTTTCAGGACAACCCGCCGGAGCGCTGCTATTACTGCAAACATGAACTGTTTGGCAAACTCACCGAAGTGGCCAAAGCCAACGGGCTGCAGTATGTGGCCGACGGCTCCAACGCCGACGATGTGGGCGACTGGCGCCCGGGCATGAAAGCCGCCGCCGAACTGGGCGTGCGCAGCCCCTTAAAAGAGGCGGGATTCACCAAAGAAGATGTGCGCCGGCTGGCCCGCGAACTGAATCTGGAAAACTGGAACAAGCCGGCCATGGCCTGCCTTTCTTCCCGTTTCCCCTACGGCCAGGCCATAACCAAAGAAAAGGTAAACCAGGTGGCCGCCGCTGAACGCTATCTGCGAAAACTGGGCTTTGAGCAGCTGCGTGTCCGCCACCACGGCGACACCGCCCGCATCGAACTGCCCCCGACCCAACTGGCCGAAGCCGTCCCCCACGCCCCCCAAATAGTGGAGCACTTCCGCCAAATCGGCTTCACCTACATCTCCCTGGACTTAGCCGGCTACCGCACCGGCTCCATGAACGAAGTCCTCTAACCCCGCAAATTGGGGACGGACCTTTTTTCGCAAAAAAATGCAAAATATTGCATGCTTCCTATGCAAATGTGCATCACAAAAAAATTAAATCGACAGGGATAGTCAGCAAATGAAAGAATGCCTTTATCAAATGATGATAAGGCATTCTTTTTGTTTCGGGAGGAATGGATACCATCTGAGTGCAAAAAAAGGTCCGTCCCTGTTTTGTACTTATTTTATTTGTTGGTTCCAGGCGTTTTGGGCTGCCTGGTAGATGGTTTTAAGGGGTGTGTTGGTTTTTTCGGCCAGATTCCGGCAGTCTTCGTATTCCGGGGCCGCGTTGATAATTTCGCCGTTTAGTTCGGCGATTTTTATTCTTACCGGGCCGTATTCAGTCTCCACTTCCTGTCGGCGGCGAGGCAGCATCAGTTTGTCTGCTTTGAAACGGCGGATGCCCAGTGTGGTGGTTTCAGAAAAGAGAATTTGCGCTAAGTCCTCGGCATGTTCAGCTTTGGTTAACACCGAAATCATGGTGCCGGGACGGTTTTTCTTCATCTGCACCGGCTGCAGCGTTACATCCAGGGCGCCACAGTCAAATAATTTGCCGGTTATATAACTAAAAAACTCCGGGTTCATGTCGTCGATGTTTGCTTCCAAAACCACCGCTTTTTCCGTTACATAGGCGCTTTTTTCTTTTGTTTCTCCCACAATCACCCGCAGCAGGTTGGCCATGGGCAAATCTTTTTTGCCTGCACCGTAACCATTGCCGGTAACGGTCATGGCCGGCAGGTGGGAAAACTCGGCCACTGTGGTGAGCACCGCTGCTCCCGTGGGGGTTAACAGTTCGGTTTCAATGCCGCGGGAATAAGCCGGGAAGCCGTTTAACAACTCCAGGGTGGCCGGCGCCGGTACCGGCAGTTCCCCATGGGCGCAGCGCACAAAGCCGCTGCCGGTATGCAGAGCCGATGAGTAAAGCCTGTCTGCCCCCAGGCTAAACAATGCTGCGGCTATGCCCACTATGTCCACAATGGAATCCACCGCGCCCACTTCATGAAAGTGGACAGCTTCAGGTTCCTTGCCGTGGACCTTGCCTTCGGCTTCCGCCAGGCGGCGAAAAATTCCCAGGCTCATCTCCATAACTTCCGGAGTGAGGCCGCAATTTTGCAGCATAGCGGCAATGTCCTTAAAGTGGCGGTGGGGCTGTTTATCTTCAGCTACGTCTACGGTGACATTTAAGGCTGAAATTCCTTTCTTTACCACCCGGGTAAGCTGTAGTTCATAATCTGTCAGGGGCAGTTTTGCCAGTTCCTCTCTGACAAACTCCTCCGATGCTCCCGCATCTAAAAGGGCTGCCAAAAGCATATCGCCGCTGGCTCCGGCAAAACAGTCAAAGTACAGGATTTTCATGTTATTCCTCCAGTTGCACGCGGTTAATCAGCGCGGCACTGTAGCCGCCGCCAAACCCGTTGTCAATGTTTACCACGCTGACCCCGGTGGCACAGGAGTTAAGCATGGTAAGCAGAGCGGACAGCCCGCCAAAATTGGCGCCGTAGCCCACTGAGGTGGGTACTGCTATGATGGGCTTATCCACCAGGCCGCCCACCACGCTGGCCAGCGCCCCTTCCATGCCCGCCACCACCACCAGCACGTTGGCCGACATCAGTTTGTCGTGGTTATCAAAGAGCCGGTGGATGCCGGCCACCCCCACATCATACAAACGTTCCACCCGACTGCCCATCACCTCGACGGTAAGTGCCGCTTCTTCGGCCACCGGCAAATCGGCGGTCCCGGCCGCAACCACCAGCACCTTCCCCCGGCCGCAGTCTGTCTGATCCCGGTTTACCACCACCGCTTTGGCCAGTTCATGGTATTCCGCATCGGGAAAAACCTCGCTTAATGCGGCAAAGACCTCCGGTGTGGTCCGGGTGGCCAGCACATTGGCGGTGGTGTCGGCCATCCGTTGGGCAATTTGTACGATTTGTTCGGTGGTTTTGCCCGGGCAAAAAATTACTTCAGGAAAGCCCTGGCGCAGGCAGCGGTGATGATCCACCTTGGCAAAGCCCAGGTCTTCATAGGCCAGGTGCCGTAAGCGCTCCAACGCTTCATCCACTTTTAAATCTCCGTTTTCCACATGACACAGTAGTGTGCGTAAATGCTTTTTGTCCATTTTTTATCCTCCGTAAGTGGCTATTTCGTTTATTACACCATCTGGTATATAATAATTTATCATAAAGCAGAAAAAATGGAAGAGGTTAAAACTTAATGAAGAATTTTGGGGCAAGCTAAATATTAAAGGAATTTGTGGTAAAGCTGTCGAAAACATGATTTTTATGGCATTTATGTTTAATACGCAGGAAAGCAGGTTTTTTTGTGGCAGGGGAAAAGAAACTGCATACCCGGGTGATAGACGCCCGTGACATAAACAAAGCACAAGAGCAAATTGCCCAGGCCGGGCGCATCCTGGCCGGCGGCGGACTGGTGGCCTTTCCCACAGAAACGGTCTATGGTTTGGGCGCCAACGCCCTAAACGGCCCTGCTGTGGAAAAGATATTTAATGCCAAAGGCCGGCCCTCCGATAATCCCCTCATCGTTCATGTGGACAGGGCGGATAAAATTCGGGAGCTGGCGCAAAACATACCGCCGGAGGCCTGGTGCCTGGCCAAGCATTTTTGGCCCGGGCCGCTGACGCTGGTATTGCCAAAACAGGAGATTGTGCCCCGTGAGGTTTCCGGAGGACTAAAGACCGTGGCGGTGCGCATACCGGATCATCCGGTGGCGCTGGCGCTCTTAAAGACAGCGGGCGTGCCGGTGGCCGCCCCCAGTGCCAATCTGTCGGGACGGCCAAGCCCCACCACCGCCGGACATGTGCTGGATGATCTGGACGGCCGCATCGATGCGGTGGTTGACGGCGGACCCTGCGGCGTGGGGGTGGAATCCACGGTGTTGTCCATAGAAAACGGCCAGCCGGTGGTGCTGCGCCCCGGCGGAGTCACACCGGAGCAGATAACACAGGTGCTGGGAAAGGTTTGTGCCGTGGCCGCCTGGCAGGAACAGTCCGGAGATGCACCGCCTTCCCCGGGCCTTAAGTATACCCATTACGCACCGCAGGCGCCAATGTATCTGCTTTTGGGAAAGCCCGAAGCGGTGGCCGAAAAGATGCAAGCGATGCGGGATGAGTTTTGGGCCCAGAGTCAGAAAGTAGGGCTGCTTCTTTCCCGGGAGCTGTCGAACCGGGTTACCGCCGATGCGGTGGAAGTGCTGGGCGAGCGGGACAGGCCTGTAGAGCTGGCCGCTAATTTATATAGTGCCCTGCGGCGCCTGGATGAAACAGATTGTGATGTGATTTTAGCCGAAGGGTATAATGATGAAGGCATGGGCTTTGCCCTGATGAACCGGATGGCAAAAGCCGCCGGACCAAGAGTTTTGTGTTTGGAGTGATTTGATGTGAAGAAAAAACTGTTCTTTGTCTGCACCGGCAATACCTGCCGCAGCCCGCTGGCCAAGGTGCTGGCCGCTGCTGCGCTGGCAAGAGCCAATGTAACCGACTGGGTTGTGGATTCCGCCGGAATGCAGGCTTTTTCCGGCCAGTCCGCCAGCGCCGGGGCCATGGCTGTGGCCCGGGAGATGGGCCTGGACTTATCCCTTCACCAGTCCAGGCTGCTGACAGAGGAGCTGCTTGCTGAAGCGGACCTGGTGCTGGTGATGACCCGGACCCATAAGCAGGCGCTGCTTTCCGCCGCGCCGCAGGCAGCCTCTAAAGTATACGTATTAAAAGAATTTGTGGGTGAGGACGGTGACGTAGCCGACCCCTTTGGTGGGGGACCTGCAGAGTATAGTCATGCTGCCCGGGAGTTGGAGGGACTCATGCCCCGCCTGGTGGAAAAGTTGGCAAAATAAGCGACGCAGGATTTTCCCATGGGCAAAGCGAATACAAGCCGAGGAGGAATTTTAGATGAAAATTGCCATTGCCAGTGATCATGGCGGTTTTAAACTAAAAAAACACATTGCCGAATATCTGAAGGAAAAGGGTTATACATACAAAGACTTCGGTACACTGACTGAAGAATCGGTGGATTATCCCGATTTTGCCATATTGGTGGCCGAAGCGGTGGCCCAGGGTGAGTATGATCTGGGTATTCTCTGCTGCGGCACCGGAATCGGTGTGAACATGGTGGCCAATAAAGTGCCGGGAATTCGGGCCGCCCACTGTCATGATACATTTTCCGCCCGCATGACCCGGGAGCACAACGATGCCAATGTGCTGACCATGGGTGAGCGGGTCATCGGCCGGGGACTGGCCATTGAAGTTGTGGAAGCATTTTTACAGGGTGAATACGCCGGTGGGCGCCACGCCTGCCGTGTGGAAAAAATAAAAGAAATTGAAGCCAGGTTTCTGGATCCGGATAAGTCCGGTCACTAAGGAGGAATACGCAGCAGATGTCCACATTAAGTCTTTTTGATCCGGAGATTGCTCAATCCATTGAAAAGGAGCATCACCGGCAGCAAAGCGGAATTGAACTTATTGCTTCAGAGAACTATGTCAGCCAGGCGGTGCTGGAAGCACAAGGGTCTGTGCTGACCAATAAATACGCAGAAGGGTATCCCTCCAAACGCTACTATGGGGGATGCGAATTTGTGGATGAGGTGGAGACTCTGGCCCGCAAGCGCGCTGTGGAGCTCTTTGGCGCAGAGCATGCCAACGTGCAGGCCCACTCCGGAGCCAGCGCCAATATGGCGGTATTTCTGGCGGCACTGAAAGTGGGTGACACCGTGCTGGGCATGAATTTGTCCCACGGCGGACATCTGACCCACGGCAGCCCGGTTAATATTTCCGGCAAGTATTTCAACATCTATTCCTACGGGGTAAACCGCGAAACCGGTTATCTTGATTATGACGAAGTGGAAGCGTTGGCCACCAAGCACAAGCCGAAAATGATTGTGGCCGGTGCCAGTGCCTACGCCCGCATCATCGACTTTGCAGCGTTTCGCCAGATTGCCGATAAGGTAGGCGCCTACCTGATGGTAGACATGGCTCATATTGCCGGCCTGGTGGCGGCGGGGCTCCATCCCACTCCCATTCCCCACGCGGAGTTTGTTACCTCCACCACCCATAAAACACTGCGCGGCCCGAGGGGTGGCCTGATTCTCTGCCGCCAGGAGTATGCCGCAGCAATAGACAAGGCCATTTTCCCCGGACTGCAGGGCGGCCCGCTGATGCATGTCATTGCCGCCAAAGCGGTGAGCTTTAAGGAAGCACTGCAGCCTGAATTTGGTACTTATGCCCGCCAGGTGGTGGCCAATGCCAAAACCTTTGCCTCCCGGCTGAAAAAACACGGTTTTAACCTGGTCTCCGACGGTACCGATAACCATCTGATGCTTGTGGATTTGCGCAATAAAGGGTTGACCGGCAAGCAGGCCGAGGAAGTTTTGGATGAGGTGGGAATCACCGCCAACAAAAACACGGTGCCCTTTGACACGGAAAGCCCCTTTGTTACCAGCGGGTTGCGTATCGGCACTCCCGCCGTTACCTCCCGGGGTATGCAGGAAGATGAAATGGAGAAAATAGCGGACATGATTGCCGATATATTGCATAATATAGGAGATGAGGTTGTAAAGGCGCGGGTCAAAGAGCAGGTAAAAGAGCTCTGTGCCGCTTTTGCAATCTACCAGTGAGCAGATGAGCACATTTATTTTTGACCACCCCCTGATTGATGGCAAACTGGCCAAGCTGCGCAGCCGCACCACTCCTGTGGCGCTGTTTCGCCAGCTTGTGGAAGAAGTGACCACGCTGATGCTCTATGAAGTGGCCAAGACCTGCCCCGCACCACCAAACAGGTGGAAACGCCGCTGGCCATAACCCAGTGCCCGGTGCTGGACGGACCTCCGCCGGTGTTGGTGCCGGTGCTGCGTGCCGGGCTGGCCATGGCCGATCCCCTTCTAAAGCAGCTGCCCACCTCTCCGGTGGGACACGTGGGACTGGTGCGTGACCATGATACTTTAGAGCCCATCCGTTATCTGGTGAAGCTGCCCCCCATGGCCGGACGTCCGGTTTGGGTGCTTGACCCCATGCTGGCCACCGGCGGTTCCGTCTGTGAGGCGCTCAACATCCTGCGGGAGTATGGTGCCGAAGATATTTCCCTTTTCTCCATCATCGCCGCCCCGGAAGGGGTGGCCCGGCTGGAGCGGGAACATCCCGACGTACGGCTCTTTTTAGGAGTGCTGGATGAAAAATTAAACGAAAAGGGCTACATTATGCCCGGACTGGGCGATGCCGGAGACCGGCTCTACGGTACGGTGTAAAGGGGAAAAGAGTATGAGACCATCCTGGGATGCATATTTTATGGAAATTACCCATGTGGTGGCAGGCCGGTCCACCTGCCTGCGCCGCAAAGTAGGTGCTTTGATTATTAAAGACAAACGGATTCTGGCCACCGGTTACAACGGTGCCCCCAGCGGCCTGGCTCACTGCCAGGACGTGGGCTGTATCCGAGAACAACAACAGGTGCCCTCCGGTGAACGTCATGAATTGTGCCGGGCGCTGCATGCCGAGCAAAACGCTATCCTGCAGGCGGCCCTGTACGGCGTCTCAATTCAGCACGCCACCCTGTACTGCACCACACACCCTTGTGTAATGTGTGCAAAAATGATTATTAACGCCGGCATGAAGGAAGTAGTCATTGTCAAAACCTACCCGGATACCATGGCCGCCGCCCTCCTGGATGAAGCTGGAGTGACGGTCCGTTATCTGGAAGAACCGAGCGCCTGTTAGTCTCCGCGCTGTTGAGGTGAGAAATGCCAAATTCAATGCCTGTCAGTAAACGTGGTATCTTCGTTTCACTGGCACTGAGTGTGGGGTCTTTGGCCCTGATTATGTTTTTTACCGTGGATGAAAAGACCGTAGAAAGCGTGCTCCGCCTGGATCCCGGTTTTTTGGTTATTGCCACTCTGATGGTGGCTGTTTTGTGGGGCGTGGAGGGTCTGCGCATCAAGGCCATTGCCCATTCCCTGGGATATACCGACCCTCTGCCGCTGCGCGACGGCACCCGGGTCTATCTGGTGACCTTCTTCTTTGCCGGCATCACCCCTATGGCGGTGGGAGAGTGGCCGGCACAGGTCTACGGACTCTGCCGCTCCGGGCTGTCGGCGGGTGAATCCACCGCCGTTTCCCTGGTTCGCGCCTTTTTAACCAAAAGCGTCTTTGTTTTGGCCGCCGCCTTTCTTTTGTTTGTGGACGGCCGCGCTGCCCAGGGCTCCGGCCCCATCTTTATTTTGTTTCGCTATGCCTTCTGGGTGATGATTGCCACCACCGCCGTCTACCTGCTCTTGATGTGGCGGGCGGGGTTGGCCCAGTCGCTGTTACAGAAACTGCAACAGTTCCGTCATTTCCAGTCTTTTTACGAAAAAAGGCCCAAGGTCCGCCGGTTTGTAGATAACCTGCTCAATGAAGCCAACCACTTTCAGGACACGGTGGGTTATATTAACAAGCAAAACGGGCTGCGCTTTTTGGTGCCCATGCTTTTAACCGTTCTTTTCTGGGGTATCTTTTACTCCATTGCCCCGGTGCTTTTGGCCGGACTGGGTGTGGCGGTGGATTTTCACACCACCATCGCCTGGCAGGTAATGATTATGCTGGTTATTCCCTACGTTCCCATTCCCGGAGGCAGCGGCGTGGCTGAGTTTGGGCTGGCCACACTTTTTGCCGCCTTTGTTCCTGCCAGTGTTCTGGGGGTTTTTATTCTGGCCTGGCGCTTCTTTACCTATTACCTGACCCTGATTTTCGGAGCCATCTTCATGGGCGGGCTGGGAAAAAAAGTTTAAGCTATCCTTTGGGCTGCCGGCCGTCAGGCCGCAGCCCAATATAGCGGCAAGCAATGTCGCAATATTTAAAAATATAAGAAAAAGGGGAGGAAATTATTGTGAAAAAAGCTGTAGTAGTAAGTGCAGTACGAACCGCAGTAGGAAGTTTTGGTGGCAGTTTAAAAGGTGTACAGGCGGTGGATCTGGGTGGACTGGTAATTAAGGAAGCCCTGCGCCGGGCCGGCGTAGACGGTGCCACAGTGGACGAAGTAATTATGGGTAATGTACTGCAGGCCGGCCTGGGCCAGAATCCGGCCCGCCAGGCAACCATTCGCGCCGGGCTGCCGGTGGACGTGCCTGCCCTCACCATCAACAAAGTTTGCGGCTCCGGCTTAAAAGCGGTGAATCTGGCAGCAGCTGCGGTTATGGTGGGCGATGCGGAAATCGTGGTGGCCGGCGGCATGGAAAACATGAGCCAGGCGCCGTATTTGGTTCCCGGAGCCCGCTGGGGGCAGCGTATGGGCGACGGCAAGCTGGTAGATTCCATGCTCACCGACGGTCTCACCTGCGCTTTTGACGGCATTCATATGGGCATTACCGCAGAAAACATTGCTGCTGATTTCTGCATCCCCCGGGAAGATCAGGATGCCCTGGCGGCGGAAAGTCAGCGCCGTGCCGTGGCCGCCATTGAATCGGGCCGCTTTAAAGATGAAATTGTTCCCGTAGAAGTGCCCCAAAGAAAAGGTGATCCGGTAATTTTTGATACCGACGAATTCCCCAAGAAGGGTTCCACCGCCGATGTGTTGGCCAAGCTCCGTCCCGCCTTCAAAAAAGACGGTACGGTAACTGCCGGTAACGCTTCCGGCTTAAACGACGGTGCCGCCGCTGTGGTGGTAATGTCGGCGGAGAAAGCGGCCGAACTGGGCCTGGAGCCGCTGGCAGAAATCAAGGCTTCCGCCTCCGCCGGGGTAGAGCCGCGCATTATGGGTACCGGCCCCATTAACGCTTCCAAGAAGGCTTTGGCCAAAGCCGGCATGGAGTTGGGAGATCTGGAACTGATTGAAGCCAATGAAGCGTTTGCCGCCCAGGCACTGTCTGTGGCCAAAACTCTTTCCTTTAATATGGATGCCGTTAACGTCAACGGCGGAGCCATTGCCATCGGTCATCCCATCGGTGCCAGCGGGGCAAGAATCTTTGTTACACTGCTACATGAAATGAAAAAACGTGATGCCAAAACAGGCCTTGCCACCTTATGTATTGGGGGCGGACAGGGTGTGGCCACTGTGGTGGCTCGTTCCTAAAAAAAAAGCAGGCGCCAAACAGGCGCCTGTTATTTTAATCACAAAATTCTGAAAATTCATAAGAAAAAGTAAATTTATTCTTATAAGATTACTTTTTGTTGCAGGGATTTGCATATACCTGTCGAAAAGGAATAGGGTCATTCGGGAAATGCTAATTACTTGCCTGTGGTAATTATCCGGGTACATATGGAAAAATAGTGTGCCGCACATGTTTTTTTGGATATATCCGGGAATTGCTGGGAACTATAATTATGGTATGGAAAAGCAGGTGAAAATGTGGTAAAGTATCGCCCGGAGGACTTCTCAGGTTTTGGTTTGGCAATTAACCTGGCATTAAGTATTTCCATTCCCTTACTTGCCGGAGTGCTGCTGGGCCAGTTTCTGGGAAGACAATTTGGCAACGCGCCCCTTTTTGTTCTTGTTGGTGTGATTTTGGGGTTGATTGCTGGGTTTAGGCAGGCTATGCGGATGCTCTTAAAGAAATAGAGCCCGGGGCCGGTCTAAGCTGTCTTTTCATGCAGTTTGTCGGGCCGGAAGCTGCCGCCGGAGACCGACAAAGGTTTATATACTGGTGACGAAATAACGCTTCACATTTTGTGAAGCTGCTGAGGAAACCAGTATTGAAAAGCGCGCTGATGGAACTGAATAAGCCGCTTTTCTTATAAATTTCAGAGGAGGTGATAGCGTTTGTTGGTGGATATGATTAAAGACATTCGGGTCGCAGAAGACCAGGCGGAAGAGGCAAAACGCAAAGCCCACGCTGAAGCCCGTAAAATTGTTCAGGAAGCGGAGCTAAAGGCGTCCGAGGTCTTCCAGAAGAGTTTGGCAGCGGCAGAGGCAGAAGGTCGCGACATTGTTGCCGCAGCGGAAAAAGAGGGCCAGAGTCTGGTGGCCCCCATTCAGCAACGTGCAGAACAGGAGATTGAAAAGGTAATCGGCGCTGCCCGCGAAAAACAGGAAGCGGCAATTACAAAGGTCATGGAGAGGATCGTGAAAACCTATGGGCATATCTAAAATGAACAAGGTTTACCTGGTCGCCCACCAGGCCGAGAAGGATCAGGTCCTCGCCGTCCTGCAGCAACTTGGTGTAATGGAGGTTAACGATCTTCAGGCCAAGGATTTGGAAGATGAGGCCTGGGCCGATTTGGTGGAAGGCGATCAGGAACAGGAAGCGTTAAACACACTGGAGGAACGGTTAGCAGATGTGCGTTTTTCCCTGGATTTCCTGAAGCGGTATTATCCCGCCAAAAAAGGCATGCTGGATGCCATTAACGGTGAAAAGAAGTCGGTTTTGGCAAATGAACTGGCAGACACGGCAGCACAGTGGGCCGAAACAACTGACCAGGTATATGCCGCACTGCGCCAGGTGGATGAAAAACTAATTTCCCTGCGCAATGAAGAAACCCGGCTGCAGAACCTGAAGCTGCAGCTGGAACCATGGGATAAACTAACCGTACCCCTGGAAGAAGTTAAGTCCACAAACACTGTACGCGTCGAGCTGGGCACTTTGCCCACGGCAGAACTGGGCCCGGTCAAAGAAGAACTGGCCGAAGCCGGTGCAGCATTCGTTTTGGACGAAGTGAAGGCAGAGCGTGGCGAGTCCTACGTACTGGTAGCCTACCACGCCGAAGATGCCGAAGAGGTGCCGGCACTTCTCAAGCAGCACAACTTTAACAAACATACCTTTCCGAAGCTATCCGGGACGCCAAAAGAAAACCTGGAGCGGATTGAAAAGGAATTGGTTCAGGCGGACAAAGAGCGCCAGGAAGCGCTGGCAGCCGCCGGAGAACAGGTCAAACACCGTGAACAACTGAATTATTACCTTGATTATCTGACGGTGGAGCGGGACAAAAAGCAGAAAGTTGCCAGCTTTGCCCGTACCAGCAACTCTTTCATTCTGGAAGGCTGGATTCGTGAACAGGATCTGCCGGAGCTGAAAAAGAAGCTGGAAAAGGCCTGTGACACCGTTGAGGTTGTCTCCCGTGAACCCGAGGAAGGTGAAGCGTTTCCGGTTTCTCTGGAAAACAAACCGGCCTTTACACCTTTTGAGTTCATTACCAAACTCTACGGGACACCCAGTCCCCACGGCCTTGATCCCACTGCCAACCTGACACCGTTTTTCATTGTCTTCTTCGGTCTGGCCATGACCGATGCAGGCTACGGTGTGATTCTGGCACTGGTGGCGGCGCTGGCCCTGACCAAGATTAAGCCTCAGGGCGCACGTAACCTGCTGTGGATTATTTTCGCCGGTGGTATCTCCACCTTCGTGTTTGGCTGGCTGGTGGGCGGCTGGTTTGGCGCAGATCTGTTGGGCGCCCCGCTGTACTTCAGCGCACTGGAAGATCCCATCCTGCTTCTTGTTTATTCTCTGGCACTGGGGATTATCCAGATCTTTTACGGGATGGCCATCAAAGCTGCCTGGAGCATTAGGGAAGGCAGAATCTTGGATGCCGTCTTCGATCAGGGCTTATGGTACCTCTTAATCATCGGTATCCTGCTAATGGCAATTATGCCTGAGTTGGGCATCGGCGGCCCCATGGCCATCGCTGCAGCCATCGGCCTGGTACTGACCCAGGGCCGTACCCAGCCCACCATCGTCAAAAAGTTCCTGTCCGGTCTTTTGTCTCTGTATGACATCACCGGATACCTCAGTGACGTTCTTTCCTACTCCCGTCTGTTGGCTTTGGGACTGGCTACCGGTGTTATTGCTCTGGCGGTCAACACCATGGCGGGGCTTTTGACAGGCCATATCATTGGCTGGGTCATCATGATACCACTGCTGTTGGTAGGCCACACTTTCAACCTGGTGATTAACTCGCTTGGCGCCTACATTCACGCCAGCCGTCTCCAGTACATCGAGTTTTATAACCGGTTCTATGAAGGTGGCGGTCGCTCATTTGTGCCGTTTAAGCTGAACACCAAGGAAATTGAAATTCAGCCCGAATGGCTGCAAAAATAAAAACAAAAAATAAACATTGTTTACTGACAGGCGTCCAAAAAAAAACTAATACGCCTGTGGAAAAAGGAGGCATTTATCAATGATTGAAACTATGACTGGTGCGAGCTTAGCGCTTATTGGTGCAGCACTCGCTGTATTGCTGGCAGGTATTGGTTCCGCAATTGGTATCGGTATTGTTGGTCAGACCGCCGCCGGTGTCCTGACAGAGGATCCGGACAAGTTCGGTCCCACCCTGCTTCTCCAGGCTCTGCCCGGCACACAGGGTATTTACGGCCTGTTGACCGGTTTCTTGATTCTGCAGCAAACCGGCATGATCGGTGGGGAAGCTGTTGCTCTCTCCATGGCAGAAGGTTGGGGTTATTTCTTCGCAGCTATGCCCATTGCTTTTGTAGGTCTTCTCTCTGCTATCTATCAGGGCAAAGTTGCTGCCAGCGGCGTACTGATGGTTGCCAAACGCCCCGAAGAATTGGGTAAAGGTATTATCTATGCCGTTATGGTAGAAACCTATGCTATTTTCGCACTGCTGATGTCCATCATGATCATGTTCTTCGGAATTTAAGGGGGGCTGCCTGATGTCAGGAGCCGATAAGCTCAGGGAAAAAATCTTGGCGGAAGCCGGCAGCCAGGCAGAAGTAGTCCTGGAGGAAGCGCGCAAAAAAGCTGAAGCCATCATCGCCAAAGGCGAAGAAGAGGCTGCGGCCAAGAAAGAAAGCGTGCTGCAGCAGGCCCGCGCCACCGGTGAGGAGCGGCGCCGCCGCGCCCAAACCATTGCGGAGCTTGATGCCCGTAAGGCCATTCTGGCTGCAAAAGAAGAACTCATTGAAGATACCTTCAGGCAGGCTTTGGAGCGCCTGAAAGGTTTGGACCAAAAACAATATGAAGACGTGATTTACCCCATGCTCCTAGCCGCAGCGCAAACCGGTGCCGAAGAAATCATCGTCTCCCCCGCAGATGCGGGGCGCTTCACTCCGGAACTTCTGGGCCGTGTTAACCAGGCTCTGAAGGAACAGGGCAAGCAGGGCAACCTGACCCTCTCCGGTGAAACGCGTGAAATGCAGGGTGGTTTTATCCTGCGCAGCGGAGACGTGGAGATCAACAACTCGTTTGACTCCATCCTGCGTATGCAGCGTGACGAACTGGAACCGGAAGTAGCGGCAATCCTTTTTAGTTAATAACCAACGCTGGAAGGCAGAGAAGGCCCGGTATGTCGGCAATAGTCCGGCAACCGGCACTGACCTCTGATCTCCGGCATGAAAGGAGGCTTGGAGCGTGCCAAGTAATGACCGGTATGCCTACGCTGTGGGCCGAATCCGTGCCATGGAAACACGGCTTTTGGACCACGGTAAGATTGAGCGTATGGTAGAGGCCAAAAACGCTGATGAAGCGCTGAAGGTGCTCAGTGAAAGCGAATATGCCGAGTATCTGGCTAACCTGGACAGTGTTCACCACTTTGAACAGGTGCTGGATCATGAATTGCGCCGCGTTTATCTGGAGCTGCGCAAAATTTCACCGGAGCCCGAACTAATCGGCCTCTTTGCCAAGAAATTTGACTATCATAACTTAAAAGTCCTGATTAAAGCCAACAAACTGGGCGAAAAAAGGGACGAACTGTTGGTTACGGAAGTGGGCAATATTGCCCTGGAAGAACTGGTCCGTGCCGTCAGTGATGATGACTATAGCAACCTGCCTCCCCGCATGCGCCAGGCGGCGGAAACCATCTCCGAGCAGTTTCGTATGGAGGCGGACCCGCAGCTGGTAGATCTATTACTGGATCGGGCCATGTATGAAGAATGTCAGGAACTGGCCGACGAATTAAAGTCGCCGTTTCTCAAAGATTATCTGACCAATCAGATTGATCTCTTAAACATCAAGACCTACTTGCGCGTACGGCGTCTGGGCCGTCCCAAAGACTTTCTGGAGCAGGCACTGCTGCCCGCCGCCGATGTGGACATGACAAAACTTGTCCAGTTGGCGGAGCCCCTGGAAGTATTGGTGGACCGGCTGATGTATTCCCGGTACGCATCGGTGGTGGAAGAGGGAATTCAGACGTATCAAAAGACCGATACTCTGACCCGCTTTGAAAAGCTGGCCGACGACCATCTCATTAACATGATCAAGAAGGCTAAATACGTCACATTCGGGCCCGAGCCCATCGTGGGGTATCTGTTGGCCAAGGAAAATGAGATTAAAATGATTCGCATTGTGATGGTCGGTAAAATCAACCAGCTGCCCACCGAAGAGATCAAGGAAAGGTTACGTGATGTCTATGTATAAGGTTGCGGTAGTTGGTGAAAAAGACTCAATTCTGGGTTTCAAAGCCCTTGGTGTCGCCGCATATCCGGTAACCAACGGTGACGAAGCGGCCAGCGCCCTGCAGGAAATTGTACGAGACAAAGTTGCCATCGTCTGCATCACCGAAGCCATTGCCCAGCATATTCAGCCGCAAATTGACGAGCTGAACAAGAAGCTGATACCGGCGGTGGTGCTCATCCCCAATAACCAGGGAACCCTGGGACTGGGCATGCAGCAGATTAAGCGGAATGCAGAGAAGGCTATCGGCGCTGATATCTTATTTGGGAAAGAGGGTAGTTAGCTTTGACCAATACGGAAAATGTGGGTAGAGTCGTCAAAGTTTCCGGCCCGCTTGTCGTTGCGGAAAATATGGCGGGCGCCAAGATGTTTGATGTTGTCCGCGTTAGTGACAAGCGGTTGATCGGCGAAATTATTGAAGTGCGCGGAGAGCGCGCATCTATCCAGGTATATGAAGAGACCGCAGGCCTAGGCCCCGGCGAACCGGTGTACTCCACCGAGATGCCCCTTAGTGTGGAATTGGGACCCGGCCTGATTGAAGCGATTTACGACGGCATTCAGCGTCCCCTGGACGCCATCTACAACCAGGTAGGTGCCAGAATTGCCCGCGGCGTTGAGGTACAATCCCTGCCCCGCGACAAAAAGTGGAACTTCCAGCCTACTAAAAACCAAGGCGACGAAGTGGTGGCCGGCGACGTCCTGGGTACTGTGCAGGAAACCACCCTGGTTGTGCACAGCATCATGGTGCCTCCCGGTGTAAACGGCAAGCTGACCTTCATCCACAACGGTGAAGCCACCGTGGAAGAAACAATTGCCAAAGTGGAAAAAGACGGCAAGACCACTGAAGTACAGATGATGCAGAAGTGGCCTGTACGTCGCGGCCGCCCCTATCAGGAAAAACTGTCTCCCAACGAGCCTCTGGTTACAGGCCAGCGCGTTATCGACATGTTCTTCCCGGTAGCCAAAGGCGGTGCCGCCAGTATTCCCGGACCCTTCGGTTCCGGTAAAACCGTTACTCAGCACCAGTTGGCCAAATGGGCCGACGCTGAAATTATCGTCTACGTTGGTTGCGGTGAGCGCGGCAACGAGATGACCGACGTTCTAAACGAATTCCCCGAACTAAAAGACCCCAAGTCCGGCGAACCGCTGATGAAGCGGACCGTTCTGATCGCCAACACTTCCGACATGCCCGTTGCGGCCCGTGAAGCATCCATCTACACCGGTATCACCATTGCGGAATACTTCCGTGATATGGGTTACTCGGTGGCCATGATGGCCGACTCCACCTCCCGCTGGGCGGAAGCGCTGCGGGAAATGTCCGGCCGTCTGGAAGAGATGCCCGGTGAAGAAGGTTATCCGGCGTACCTGGGTTCCCGTGTTGCGGAATTCTACGAGCGTGCCGGTAAGGTAAACTGCCTGGGTTCCGATGAGCGCATCGGTGCACTGACAGCAGTAGGTGCGGTATCACCTCCCGGTGGTGACCTCTCCGAGCCCGTTTCTCAGAATACTCTGCGGATTGTTAAAGTGTTCTGGGGCCTGGACGCCTCTCTGGCGTACCGCCGTCACTTCCCCGCCATTAACTGGCTGCAGTCCTACTCACTCTACACCGATATCTTCGATGAGTACTATCGGAACAACTTCGGCAGTGAGTGGACCGAATATCGCAATGAAGCTATGAAGCTTCTGCAGGAAGAAGCGGAACTGGAAGAAATCGTGCGCCTGGTTGGTGTAGACGCCCTTTCCGAGAAAGAGCGCCTCACCCTGGAGACTGCCAAGTCCATCCGGGAAGACTTTTTGCACCAGAACTCTTTCCACGAAGTGGACACCTACGCTTCCATGCAGAAGCAGTTTAAGATGATCCGACTGATTATGCTCTTCCACCATGAGGCCCGGCGCGCCACCGAACGCGGTGCCAACCTGCTGGATATCCTCAACCTGCCGGTGCGTGACCAAATCGCCCGTGCCCGTTACCTGGCGGAAGATGACATTGCCAAAATCGATGAATATGAAGCTGCTGTGAAAGAACAGATCGCCGGCATCACCGGCGGTGACGAAGACCAGCAGCAGTACGCGTAGGAAGGAGGGACCGCCATGCAAAAAGAGTATCGTAGTGTTTCAGAAATCGTCGGACCTTTGATGATGGTCGAGCAGGTTGACGGCATCAAGTTCGGCGAACTGGCTGAAATTGAACTGAAGGACGGTTCGATCCGCCGCGGACGCGTGCTGGAGGTAAACCGTGATAAAGCGCTGGTACAGATTTTCGAAGGTTCCAGCGGCATGAACGTAAATCAATCCAAGGTACGTTTCTTGGGCAAGGGTATTGAGCTGCCGGTGTCCATGGATATGCTGGGCCGTGTTTTCGACGGCCTGGGTCGTCCCCGGGACAATGGTCCAAAGATTATCCCTGAGGACCGCTTAGACATCAACGGCCTCCCCCTTAACCCCTATGCACGGAACTATCCGTCTGAGTTTATTCAGACCGGTGTTTCCACCATTGACGGCCTGAACACCCTGGTTCGTGGACAGAAGCTGCCGATTTTCTCCGGCTCCGGTCTGCCCCACAACCGTCTGGCTGCACAGATTGCCCGTCAGGCCAAGGTTCTGGGAACCGATGCAAAGTTCGCCCTGGTGTTTGCCGCCATGGGTATCACCTTCGAGGAAGCGGACTTCTTCATCTCCGACTTCCGTAAAACCGGTGCTATCGACCGTTCCGTGCTCTTCATCAACCTAGCGGATGACCCCGCCATTGAGCGGATCGCTACACCGCGGATGGCTCTGACCGCCGCCGAATACCTGGCGTATGAAAAAGGGATGCACGTTCTGGTTATCATGACCGACATCACCAACTACGCCGAAGCGCTGCGGGAAATCTCCGCCGCCCGTAAAGAAGTTCCGGGCCGCCGCGGCTATCCCGGTTACCTCTACACCGACTTGGCCACACTCTATGAGCGTGCCGGCCGGATCCGGGACCGCGAAGGTTCCATCACTCAGATTCCCATTCTCACCATGCCTGAAGACGACAAGACGCACCCCATTCCTGACCTCACCGGCTACATCACCGAAGGTCAGATTATGCTCAACCGTTCTCTGAACAGAAAAGGCATCTACCCACCGGTAGACGTGCTGCCGTCTCTGTCCCGTCTGAAGGATAAAGGTATTGGTGACGGAAAAACACGGGAAGACCACGCCGACGTACTGAACCAGCTGTATGCCGGTTACGCCCGTGGTAAAGAAGCCAAAGAACTGGCCGCCATTCTCGGTGAAGCGGCACTCTCCGACGCCGACAAACTGTTTGCTAAGTTTGCCGACGAGTTTGAGAACCGCTATGTAAACCAGGGTGAAAACGAAGATCGTACCATTATTGACACCCTGTCCATCGGCTGGGACCTCTTGTCCCTCCTGCCCCGCACCGAGCTGAAGCGGGTTCGCGACGAATATCTGGAAAAATATCTGCCCGCTAAGGGGGAATAAGATATGGAAATTCGCGTAAACCCGACCCGGATGGAGTTTAACCGCTTAAAAACCCGCCTTAAAATGGCACAGCGCGGTCATAAACTCCTGAAAGACAAGCGAGATGAGCTGATGCGTGTATTCCTTGAGCTGGTTCGCGAAAACAAGGATCTGCGCACACGGGTGGAAGCGGAACTTTCCCGTTCTTTCGCCAACTTCCTGCTGGCCAGCGCCGTGATGAGCGGCGAATCCCTGGAAGAGGCCATCATGTATCCCAAAGCCGCCGTTAAAGTGGATGTGGAAACCAAAAACGTAATGAGCGTGCACGTCCCCAAAATCACCTCTGCTGCCAAAGAAGGCACCGAAGGTGAAGAAGAAGACGCCACCCCCTACGGTTTTGCCAACACCTCCGGTGAGCTGGATACCTCCATTGCCACCCTGGCTGAAGTTCTGCCGCACCTACTGCGTCTGGCCGAACTGGAAAAGTCGGTGGGCCTGCTGGCGGATGAGATTGACAAAACCCGCCGCCGGGTTAACGCCCTGGAGCATGTCCTCATTCCCCAGTTGCAACAAACCATTAAATATATCAGCATGAAACTGGACGAAAACGAACGGGCCGGTTTAACCCGCCTGATGAAAATCAAAGACATCGTCCGCGGAGAAGACTAATCCAAACCGAAACCTAAACCCAAAAATGCTGCTGTGCAAATCGCACAGCAGCATTTCTTTTCCAACCCCGCAAACCGGGGACGGACCTTTTTTCGCACTTCATTGCAACTTTCTGCACGGTTTGCGATGCAAAGAGGAATCACTCTAGCCACAGCATTCTGCCATAACAACACTTTGATAAGCATGTTATCCCGCCACAACACATTCTGCAAAAACGGCTGCATTTAGCTCTGAAAGTTATTATTTGTACTTACTGATTTTAGATTGCAATTGTCAGAATATTCTGATACTATAAGAAGTACAACTCAAAAAGGAGGGAAGCAGATGTTAACTCAATTTGGCCGTTTGCTGGAAAGGATTGCGAAATCCAATGAAAAGGTGTTCCAGGGGAAGCCCCTGAAGGTGTACACCATTAATCAGTCTCAAGAGAGCCAAATGGCGAAATTGAGGATGATTAGAAATGACAGTAAACAGGCACCGCGTCGAGCTCCCATTTGTGCTGTGAGCCCAATGCAGGGAAGGTGCAATTGCGAACCAATAGCGTAAAATCCTTTAGGAAAACGGGCACTCATAACGAGGCCCGTTTTCCCTGTGCAAACCAGGGACGGACCTTTTTTCGCATTTCTTTGCACACTTTTGCACGGTTTGTAATGCAAAGAGGAATGACCTTAACCGCAGTAAGTTAAGGTTGTCCTTTAAATAAGAGTATGAATCTTACCCAGGACTTCTGCAAAAGTGCTTTCATCCAGTGAGCAGATATATGAGGTATTCCGGCTGCGCCAATCTAGATTTTTCAGATGATCTGCCAGTACAACACCCTTGATTGGAAGTTTATCCGGCAACAGCACTTCAAATGGATAACCCTTTTGATTGGAAGTTATGGGGCAAAAAATAGCAAGACCTACTTTCTTATTGTAAGCATTTGGGGAAATACATACCGCAGGCCTCCTGCCAGCCTGTTCATGTCCTGATTGTGGGGAAAAATCCAACCAGACAATATCACCGCGACACGGAACATATACCTTACCTACCATATTTCTTTACCTTCCGGTTTGCCAAAAGAATATTCTTTATGGAGATTGGTCTCTTTTACCTCTTCGAGCAATTCCTCCAGCTTATATTTCTTTTCATCTACAGGTTCAATAATAAGTTTACCTTCGGCTATGGAAAGATTTATATTGGATCCGTTTTTTAGTTGAATCTCATTGGCAAAAGACTTGGGTATTCTCAGCGCCAGACTGTTACCCCACTTTTGTACCTTTATAAGCATATAACCACTCCTTTGTATCTACATTGATTATACATCATGGTAAAAGAGCAGTCAATTAGACTCAATGCTAATTGGGGACGTATCATTTTTTGTATTTTTACTGTAATTCCTTGCAGGATTTTCGATATTAACAGCGAAATATTCTGCACGAACAAATGTTCGAAAGGAAAGGAGTGTGGAATTTATGCCAAGAGGTCCACGGAAGCGGAGCAGAAGTGGGGTGTATCATGTGATGATAAGAGGCGTAAACAAGACACTAATCTTTTTAGACGAAGAGGACAAGAGATACTTCTTGCAAGTGCTTTTCAAGGTCCAAAAAATTTCGGGCTTTATCCTCTTCGCTTATTGCATCATGGATAACCATGTTCATCTGGTAATCAAAGAAGGCGATGAATTGTTGCCGGAAATAATGAAGAGGATAAATGTTCGGTACGCCACCTATTTTAACAAAAAATATGGTAGGGTGGGTTATCTATTCCAAAGTCGTTATCGCAGCGAGACCATAGAAACGGATAGTCGGCTCATTGAATGTATAAGGTATGTTCATAACAACCCATGCAAAGCCTATTTAGTGCACCAACCTGATGGTTATCTGTGGAGTAGCTACCGTGCTTACCTGGAAAAAGAGGAAGGCACAAAACTGCTTGATACCGAATTTGTTTTGGGGCTTTTTGCTAATATAAGATCCGTTGCACAGAAAAAGTTTGCTATCTTTTCGGCGTTGGACGCGGAAGACAATTTCATAGATATAGAAAAAGATTTGGACGAAAAAAGGCGGGAAGCTGAAGTAGTGATAAAAGAAATCCTGGCAAAGCACAAGATAACAACCGAAAGCCTGGCGTCCACAAACCTAGCTCTACGGGCTCAAATTTTAAGGGAAATACGTGAAAAAGTTAACTTGCCGGCGAAGGTTTTGGCAGAGATGCTGGGGGTCAGTGTGCATCTTATATACCGCGCCTGATATGCAAAATCCTGCAAAACAGTGCGAAAAAAGGTCCGTCCCCCTTTTGCACTGTGTCGTTTATTGAAAGTTCAGAATTTATTTTGCAATTTTTTGTTGCAATTATCTGAATAGTTTGCTATAGTTGGTTGTATATTCAAAAAAAGGAGGGACGAAGATGTTCACTCAATTTGGCCGTTTGCTTAAGCGGATCGCGGAATCCAATGAAAAAGTCTTTAAGGGAGAACCCCTAAAATTACACACTGTTAATCAGTCTCAAGAGTGCCAAATGGCGAAATTGAGGGTGATTAAAAATGAGAGCGAACAGGCGCCGCGTCGGGCCCCAAGCCCAGCGGGTTGCGGCGTACAAGGCGCGCTCGCCAATCAATAGCCTTACGTACTTAACGGAAAACGGGCACTCATAACGAGGCCCGTTTTCCCCTGCTGATATAAAAGAAACCGGCCATTTGGCCGGTTTCTTAATTAATCGGTTTACTCTTCAGAGTCATCTGTCAGCGGAATAACATCGTCGTTGGGGTTACCTTCGCCGCCGGGCAGGAAGGTATGAACTCTCATGTCCGGAGTGTTGCTGCTGAAGGCTCTTACGGGCATCAGCTCATCAATGTCAAAGGTTTCATCTCCATGACACTGTGCACAGGTGTCGTCGAAGCTGTCGCCAACCAAGCCGTTGGCAGAATGAAGGTCGTGACAGTCGATACAGCTCTTGCTGTCAAACATTGCAGTCTGCTCAAAGTCATTGTACTGCATGCGGTGAGAGCGACCGGCACCGTCTGCAAAGAAGCGCATGCTGCCGTCTTCAGCAGCATCGAAGTAGCCGACGGTTTCGCCGCCTTCAACTTTGCGCCAGATGTTTTCACCGGTTACAACGCTCTGGGGCAGAGTGATGTCGCGCAGGTCATCGCCGAATTCATAGCCGATGGGATCCTGGCGGGCGTCATGACCCACAGTGCCGCTGTTTCTGGCATGGCAGGTGCCGCAGAAGTCGTTTTGCTGAGCAATGCTCAGGTTACGGATGTTAACAATGTTGTCCTTAGAGGGGCTGGCAACGTGCTCGGAACCAGGTCCGTGGCAAGCTTCACAGCCTACGCCAATTTCAGAAACGATATCTTCCAGCCTGTAGTCAGCTGCAGTTCTGTCAACAGTTTGACTGGCTTCCAGGTCAAAACCGGTAGCGTGGCAGGCCAGGCAGCGGTCTTCATAAATGCTGCCTCCGCCGTAACCGTAAAGGCCGGCTCCGTCAGCACCTTCAGGGTAGTACTGAGTGGTCAGGAAGCCATAACCTTCGTCAGTCTTAACAACGAAGCGCTGCTTCCATCTCTGACCTACGATGTATACGATTTCGTCCAAAGATTCGATGCGACCGCGATCGCCACCGATGGTGGTAAATTCGCTGTCTTCACCTTTTTCCAGTTCGGCTTCCAAAGCCGCTCTGGAAACATCCCACATTTCTGAGGCATCCTGAATCATGTATGGATGCTCAGTTTCCAACCATCCTGCATGCTCGCCGCTGTGACAGGTGGAGCAGGACTCAGAACCGACGTAAGTCAGCTCTGCTACTTCTTCGCCATTGTCATTGTCATTGTTCTCGTTGTTGTTGTCGGCAACATTGTTGTTGTCGTTGTTGCCACAACCTGCAGCGAGAGCCACAACTAAAATGGCCATGCAGAAGAATAACAACCAGCTCTTTCTCAAAATAAAAACCCCCTTTATAAGTTGTTGGTACCGCTACAGCCATGCTTCAACCTCCCTGTGGTGATCACTTTTGCAGCAGTGTTTGAAGAGCTCCTCTTGTGAATTCGGCGCACAAGTCCCAATCCCTCGATGCCATAAGCAACTCTGTCCCGAGACAAATGTCCTTTTCGCAATAATTTTGTAATAAATAGACCTAAAAGTTGTCAATAAGTCCTGAAAAGACACAGATTTGCAAAAGAGGCAAACTAACGCCTGCTTCTTCTAATAATTATAAAGCCTACAGTAAAAAGTGTTTTACGAGCGTTAAATGTGCAAAATTCTGCAAAGAGATGCGAAAAAAGGTCCGTCCCTTTTTTGTACAAAAGAAAAAAGGCCGCGTATGACGCAGCCTTTCTTCTTAATGAATCGATTAGTTTTGCTCAGGAACATTGGGGTCAGGGTCGCCTACACCACCAGGGAGGAAGGTGTGGTTGCGCTGATCCGGAGTGTTGCTGCTGCTAGCACGTACTGGCATATACTCTTCGGGGTCATACTGGCCATCTTCATGGCAGGCATTACAGGTATCCTCGAACGCCCATCTTAATGTGCTGGGAGCGCCAGTGGAAGTGTGTACCTGGCCGGCTGCGTGCACATCGTGGCAGTCGGTGCAGGATACTACGCCCCAGTGAGGACCTTGGATTAAGTCGTTAAACTGCATTCTGTGAGATCTGGAACCGCCGTCTTCAAAGAAACGCCAGTTTCCGTCTTCTTCGCTGTCATAGTAACGACCGCTTTCGCCCAACCAAACGTTCTGGTTAGTGCCGGGGCTGAGAACCTTGGTGTAATCAAAGATATCATCACCGATTTCAAAGCCGATGGGGTCGTTCCGTCCAGGTACTTCGAGGCTGCCGGAAGCACGGGCGTGACAGGAACCACAGAAATGGAGCTGCTCTTCGATGGTAAAGTCAGCCGGGTTAACGATTAATTCGGGGTTGGTCACATCGGCAATGTGTGCACTACCGGGACCGTGGCAGGCTTCACAGCCAACGCCCGGCTCGGCAAAGTTGTCTTCCAGTCTGTAGTTTGGATCACTTCTGACAAGAGACTGGGACAACTCCAGATCAAATCCGGTGGAGTGGCAGCCGATGCAGTTGTCTTCCCAAAGGCTACCGGCACCATACGGGGATAATTCACCGGAAGGCACGTTAAACTGGGAAGTTAAGAACCGGTGCCCTTCATCAGTTCTGAACACAAAACGCTGTTTAAAAAATCCGCCGTTAACAAGGTCAATCTGATCCACTGAAGTAAGAACTTCACCGTCTGCTCCGATGCGCAGCAAGTCTTCGTCGCCATTGGCAATGGCAGCTTCCAGAGCGGCTACGGCTTCAGGAAGGATTTCATCCGCATCCATGATCATGTATGGATGCTGGGTGTCTTTCCAGCCTGCATGCTCGTCGCCGTGGCAAGCGGCGCATCTATCGGAACCAACGTATGTCAGTTCTACCACTTCGTCGCCGTTGTCGTTATCATTGGCATCGTTGTTATTGTTGTTACCGTTATCGGCTACGTTGTCATTGTTGCCACAACCTACGGCAACAAAGGCAATCAGAGCCAGACAAAGCAACAATAGTAAACTCTTTTTCAACATCTCTACCCCCTAAAAAAAATTGATAAAGCTTGCTTCCGGTTAAATTTGCTCTATCCCCCTTTATATTTGTTGTCCGCTCTTTTAACATTTTTACTAAGGTATTTTTAACTAAATGAACGTAATAACTACTTGAGTTAAAAGAGCTCACTTTGTGAATTCTACTTACAAGCTATATCTCCTCGGGTGCATGGGTACCTATGACCCAAGACAAATGTCCTTTTCGGTGTAAATTAGACATAAAATGTCCCCAAAATCCAATAAATTGCCCTATTTTAGTACCAGGGGCATAATGACCTACGTGCAGTAAACACCCGTTTCGTACTGTATACCGCTGCAGCCTTTGCAAATACGAAAATAATTTCAGCACAAAAAAGAAGCAGGCAAACGCCTGCTTCTTTTAAGCATGATAAGTTTATACTTTAGGGACCGTCTGTTCACAGGAAAGTGCTTTAAAGTGCCAGAGGATATCCTGCAGGTTCTGCAGCATTTGCATGAAAATAACAGAAGCCTTGGGATGGCATTGGCCCTTACACAGTCTGGCTTCATGCATTACCGTGCTGTTAGCCGCACTATTGCGCAGCTCATCTGCTTCTTTATTGACATGTTCCACAATCAGGGGATTGCAGGTGCGGACAACATCGGCCACATGGGGTAGTAAGTCGGTGGTGCGCCGCAGCAGGTCACTCATCTCCGCCACCGCTTCTTCGGAAAACATTACTTTTTCTTTAACTTTGCTTTCCACCTGATGTCCCAGATGCAGCGTGTCGTAAAAAACCTTGCTGAGGTTCAGCGTGGCACTTTGTACCGCCAGCGCTTCCGGACCACCCATTTCACTTGCGGTCTCCGAGAGGCTAACCAGCGTTTTGCGAATCTGACCCGAAATGTCATCCGTCGCTTTCCGGTATTTCAGGCTGAGCCGGTGATTCATAAAAGCGGAGCTTATTTCCTTTAGCAAATCACCAAGCAGGGAAACAATTTGATCCATTTCTTTGGCAGCAGCAGTGTTGACTATTTTTTTTTGCACAAAATCCTCCTCCTCTTGTCCAGGGGTGGACAGCCCAAAGGCATTATGTATTAAAGGTATTATACCACAGTTTTCTACACCGTACTACGGCAGCTTTGATAAAAAATGTCTTAAAATTCAAACTTTTTAAGCGGTCTAATATTTTTTGTCCTTCATATACATCAGTAAGGTTTAAAGTGGGAAATTTTTGCCAATGCTATAGAGTGGGAGGTGAGGACATGAATCGGACAAAAATCATAGTTTTGGTCCTGCTAATCGGTTTAATGGTGGTGGTTCTTCAACAGAAAGAGGAGGAGCCGGTTTTAACGGAAATGGAAGCGCTGGAGACCATTTTTAATACAGCGGGAGCCTCGGTTGTGGAAGGGGAAGTACAGTTTTACGCCGCTTTGGAGAGCCGCTATTATACCATGGACGAGCTGGAATCAATTCTGCTTGAGGTGGCGGATCTGTTGGGAATAGAAGGTGGGCCGGTGGACCGCGGGGAAGGGGAATCATTTCGTGTTTTGGATGTGTACGGCGAAACCGCCTTTGGACCCAAAGCCCATGTGGTTTTACAAAGTAATCCCGGAGACAAAGAATATGATATAGATCCTCAAACCTATTTACTCATCATCTGCCGGGATGAATCTGTAAGCGAATTGGCCACCATCATCAGCAGGCTGGAGGAAATTGTCATCCCGTATGCGCCCAGCGGCCAACTGAGCTTTTATCTGACCGGTGAAATTCCTGCCAGGCAAACCAAAGGAGAAATGGAAAGCCTGGCTGAGCGAGCCTTAAGCGCAGTTCGCGGCAGCGTGGTGGAAGGCATGGAAGATGAGCAAATGGTGAGCCTGACTGCCTATACTCCCATGCTGGGACGCTCCATGGCTATAGATGACGAAAAATTTAATCTCAACCTGGCTCTGCGCTACGATGATTATAACGATACAACCATCCTCTGGGCCGGCTTTCCATTGATTCACGGTACTTATTAATAAAATTTAACATTAAAATCCACTAAAAAGTAAACATAAACAATGACAAGTCATCAAAAGATAAAATAGAATAGTTCAGGAGGGAGGTCTGATTTTATGTGAGTGCACTTATAACTTTAGAAGGCGGTGTAGAGCTTTCGGGTCGTGTGCGGATTGAGGGTGCCAAAAATGCTTGCCTGCCCATCATTGCCGCCTCGCTCCTTTGCGAAGACCGTGTTATCCTTCACGACATTCCCCCGCTGGACGACGTACATACCATGTGTCAGGTACTGAATGCACTGGGGGCAGAGACGGATTATTTCCCGGAAGAAAAGAAACTGATTGTTGATCCACAAGATCTGGGCAAAGCGGAAGCGCCCTATGATCTGGTGCGCAAAATGCGGGCCTCTTTTCTGGTCATCGGCCCGCTGTTGGCCCGTTACGGACGAGCCCGGGTTTCCCTTCCCGGCGGGTGTGCCATCGGCATCCGTCCCATCGATTTGCATCTAAAAGGCCTCAAAGCCATGGGGGCCGAAGTGGTCATCGGCCACGGTTTCATCGAAACTTTGGCGGACAAGCTTTGTGGCGAACGGGTTTATCTGGATTTCCCCAGCGTAGGCGCCACCGAAAACATCATGATGGCCGCCTCACTGGCCGAAGGTGTCACCGTCATCGAAAACGCCGCAGAGGAGCCGGAAGTGGTGGATTTGGCCCGTTTCATAAATGCCATGGGCGGTAAGGTTACCGGCGCCGGCACAGATACCATCCGCATCACCGGTGTCTCTAAACTCTCCGGCACCGAATACACGGTAATCCCGGACCGCATTGAGGCCGGCACCTTCATGCTGGCCGCCGCCATCACCGGCGGCAGCGTAACGGTGGAAAATGTCATTCCAGAACACATTACGCCTTTGATTGCCAAGTTAAAAGAAACAGAATGTGATGTTTCCGAAGAAGATGGTCTTATCCATATTCAAAGAAACGGTCCGCTCAGAGCCGTGGATGTGAAAACCCTACCCTATCCCGGCTTTCCAACGGATCTGCAGTCTCCCATGATGGCGCTCTTAACGCGGGCCCAGGGCACCTCCGTTGTCACTGAGACTGTCTTTGAAAACCGTTTTATGCATGTGGATGAACTTTGCCGCATGGGGGCCAGGATTAAAATCGAAGGCCACTGTGCCGTGGTTTCCGGCAGAGACAAACTAATGGGGGCACCGGTAAACGCCACCGACCTCCGCGCCGGAGCCGCCCTGGTATTAGCCGGCCTGTCTGCTCAGGGACAAACCCGGGTGGGCTGTGTCTACCACATCGACCGCGGCTACTGGAACTTTGTAGAAAAGCTGCAAAGCCTGGGAGCCAAAATAAAACGCAGCGAACAGCCGTAATGACTGTTCGCTTTTTTTTGCCGTTCTACCCACCCGGTTTTCCTCATATATATATCTATCATGCCTTAGGAGGTTCATCCACAATGAGGAAACTGCCGCTGGTAATAATCCTGTTACTCCTCCTGATTATCATTCTACCTGCCCTGGTGGTCCGCGGCTGCCGCAATGAAGCCACAGAACCGCCACCCGCCGTAGACCGGGCTCCCATTGAATCTCCCGCCGGGGAAATTACCCTGCAGGTGTTTAACCATCACCTCGATGAAGTACAGACCATGACCCTGGAAGAATATCTGGTGGGCGTAGTTGCCGCTGAGATGCCCGCCTCCTTTGATATAGAAGCACTGAAGGCCCAGGCCGTGGTGGCCCGCACCTATACCGTAAACCAAATGCTTTCCTTTGGCGGCAAGGGATGTGACAAGCATGGCCAAACCGTGGACATCTGCACCAATTTTGCCCACTGCCAGGCCTGGGAGAGCGAAGAAGAATCCCTCAACCGCTGGCCCCAGGACGAAGGCCCCGGTTATTTAAATAAAATCCGCCAGGCCGTCCGTGAAACCGCCGGCGAAGTAGCTCTCCACAACAATGAATTAATCGATGCCGTCTTCCATGCCCACTGCGGCGGCCAGACGGAAAACAGCGAAGATGTCTGGACCACCGCCTTAGCCTATCTCCGCGGGGTAGACTGCCCCTACTGCGAAGGTACCCGCTGGTCGGAAACGGAGCATGTCTTTTCCAGTGAGCAGTTTGCCCAAAAATTGTTGCCCTATGTCTCCGCCGTCCCCGTCTCCTCCACCGGCAGGCCTCTTTTGGATGCCGCCACCCGCACTTCTTCGGGCCGGGTCCTGCAGCTTTCCGTGGCCGGTGAAGCGGTAAGCGGCCGCGACATCCGCACCGCCCTGGGCCTGCCCTCCACCAACTTCACCTGGCAGGCCACAGAAGATCAGATTATCTTTACCAATAAAGGCTACGGCCACGGCGTTGGCCTTTGTCAGTACGGCGCCGACGGCAAAGCAAAAGCCGGCAATAACTATAAGGAAATCATTGAATACTTTTATACTGATGTAACCGTAGATACCCTTTCCCCCTGATGTATAAACTCTCATAAACTGGGCAAACTACCTGCTTAGAGGTGATGTCCAGATGAAAAAACTAGTATCTCTTGCACCCCTGCGAAAACTCCGCCCCGGCCGTAAGGCCCTGTTAGTTATGGGTTACCTGTTGGTGGTTGGCATCCTGTTGGTAGCCGTCACCTATAACGGTATCTTTACCGAACCCCTGACTCAGGCGCCGGCAGACCCGGGCGCCGCAGAAACCGGTGTGGAAGATGATGCGGGCGTGGCAAATCCCCCGTTCAATGCTCTGGACGAGGAGGAAGAGAAAGAAGATGAAGCGCTGACAGAAGAGGAAGCAATAGCTGCCCTGGCCCTCCCCGACGGGCCCATGCTCTGGCCCCTGGAAGGGGAAATCCTCATCGGCCACCACGAACCCTATAAAGTGGGTAGCCAGTGGCGAGCCCACGCCGGCCTGAACCTGGAAGCGTCCTTAGAGGACGAAGTCCTGGCAGCCTGGCCCGGTATCGTGGAGTATGTTGGTAACGATTCCCGCTTGGGCTGGTTTCTTGAAATCCGCCACGGCGGCGACTACATCACAAAATATGCCAACCTGAAAGAAGAACCCTATGTCATCGTCGGTGACGAAGTAGACGCCGGTGACCTAATCGGCATCGTGGGCGACAGTGCCCGCATGGGAGCTTCCGAAGGAGCATTCCTGCATTTTGTCGTCTATCAGGATCAGGATACCATTGATCCGGTGGGCGTACTCTCTCCCCACTAAAACAGCCTCCGGGCTGTTTTTTTTGGTTCTTTTCATCCAGCAGAGGAATACAGTACTAAAAAGAGGAAAGTACGACTTCTTGTAGAATTTTACAGCCAGACTAATTCAATTTCGGAGGAAAAAATGAAATATTACTGGCTTATGGCCTTCATCTTAATATTCACCGTCGGGTGCCAGCCGGCAGAAAAGAACACATTCGAGTCTGAAAATCAACCTGCCGCCGCCATGCAGGAATTCCGCAAAGAAGAAGTGGCAAGCGTCTCTCCCCAAACCTATGAAGAGGAGCGGAAAGAAGAGACCGCCGAACCCGACCAAAATCAAAACCAGGATCCCGAACCTGCAATTGAACCGGAACCGGAAGTAGCGGTATCCACAAACCCAGCCAAAACCCCCGCCCAAACCCTGGAATGGGCGCTTACCCAACTGCCGGAAGACAAACGGCTGATGTTTTCCTTCTATGATTTTGCCACCGGCGAAACCCTCAGTCATAACGGCGACCGGGTAATTTTCCCCGCCAGCATGATAAAAACCCTCTATCTGGCCGTATTTTTGGAGGAAGTAAAGCATGAGCGGCAGTCTCTGGATGCGGAGTATATACTGCAGCAAAGGGATAAATATGCCGGCAGCACCATTGTGGGCGGTATGGGCCTCTTGCAGTATGAGCCCTCCGGGACAAAGGTGACTCACGCCGAGCTGTTGTCTCTAATGGTGGCCGAAAGCGATAACGTGGCCACAAATATCATCACCAATATTCTCGGCTTCCAACACATCAATGACCGGATTAAAGAATACGGCCTGAAAAACACCAGAGCCCACCGGAAAATGTTTGACCTGGAATCCGACCGCCCCCATAACCTCACCACCCTGGACGATTTAATCCAACTTTTGATTCTAATAGAAGAACAAGCCCTTTTTGACGGCCCCCTACACGAAAAAGCACTGGATATAAAGCGTGGCTCCAGCAAATGCCGCATCGGCAGGTATGCCCCGGAAGATGTGAAGGTGGCCAATAAACTGGGCAATACCGCAACCATCTTGGCCGACATGGCCATAATCCACTTTCCAAACAGGGAGCCCATCGCCCTGGCGGTGATGATTCAGGGTAAAAACCGCCACCAGATCGACGATGAAGCCAATGCGGAATTAATGGGACGCCTCTCGGAGCATATAATTAATTATTACCTGCAAAATTAACAAATCGCCTGCCCTCCGGGTAGGTAGTTTTTTTAATAAATATAAACAAAATATACTATTTAAGCTGTTAAACAAAGGGAGCCGGCGGGCTCTCTTTTCATCTGCCAAGCGTGATAATTTTCTGAATATAATTGCCGTAAAAGATTTGATTGTTATGATTGTGTCATAATTACCCCCCTATCACATATATTGTTTTAACAAAGTGAATAAAGGGGGCGGCCCAATGCAGGACTATATCGAGCAGCGCGTCCTGGAGATAAGCAATTATATACTTGAGACCGGAGCAACCGTCAGGCAAGTGGCCAAAGTTTTTGGCGTGTCCAAATCCACAGTCCACAAAGACGTTACCGAACGTCTGCCATATATTAACCGCTTTATTGCCCGCGAGATAAAAATGATACTGGAAAAGAACAAAGCGGAACGGCACCTTCGCGGCGGAGAAGCAACCCGTCAGAAATATACCGGTTCAGAGAAAGATTCGGAATAAAAAAAGGAAAACACCACCAGTTGGCGAATTATTTAGGGATACTTTTTTAGGTAGACAAGCCTGGAAAGCCAGAGGTGAATAAGTTGAATCTTGCGACCGATATGGGAATCGATTTAGGCACAGCCAGTGTGTTGGTTCATTTGCGCGGCAAAGGAATAGTCCTGCACGAACCTTCCGTGGTAGCCATAGAACAACAAACAAAGCAGGTTTTGGCAGTAGGGGAAGCTGCACAGCAAATGCTTGGCCGCACCCCCGGCAATATTATCGCCACCCGCCCCCTGCGTGAAGGCGTAATTGCCGACTTTGACATTACCGAAGTGATGCTGCGCCACTTCATCGGCAAAGTATGCGATAGGCGCCGACTGCTGCGCCCCCGCGTCATCGTCTGTATCCCCGCCGCCACCACCACGGTGGAACAAAAAGCGGTGGTGGAAGCGGTAATGCGTGCCGGCGTCCGTGACGCTTTCCTCATTGAAGAGCCCCGCGCCGCAGCCCTGGGCGCAGGTTTGGATATCTTCCAGCCCTCCGGCCACATGGTCATCGACATAGGCGGCGGCACCACCGATGTGGCGGTAATCTCCCTGGGCGAAACGGTGGTCACCGAAAGTGTCCGCGTGGGCGGTGACAAGTTTGATGAAGCCATTGCCCGCTACATAAAAAAAGAATTCAACCTGCTCATCGGCGAACGTACCGCCGAAGCCTTGAAAATAGAAGTAGGCACCGCCTTTAAAAACAACCGCCACAAAGAGATGGAAATCCGCGGCCGCGACATGGTCTCCGGCCTGCCCCGTTCTTTTATGGCCCACACCGAACACGTCCTGGAAGCAGTCCAGGAACCACTGGAATCGGTGGTGGAATGCGTTCGCCACGTTCTGGAGGTAACGCCACCGGAGCTCTCCGGCGACATCATTGACCACGGCATCGTCCTCACCGGCGGCGGCGCCATGATTGACGGCCTGGATAAACTAATCACCGCCGAAACCGGCGTTAACGTCTACCTGGCAGACGATCCAATCGGCAGCGTAGCCATCGGCACCGGTATCGCCCTGGAACAACTGGAAAAAATCAATCATACCCTAATTTCGCCCCGAAGGGCATCAAACCAATAAAATAAAAAACGGCCCTCAGGCCGTTTTTTTAGTCCCCAGCTTCGGAAAACGCTTTATCCAAAAGCTCATTCATCTCGTCATCTTCACAACCACAGCCGCAGCCGCCCAAAGTATGCAGCAGCTCCGCCAAATCCTCCAACTCACCCAACAGGTCGTAGTAATCGGTCATATCCATCAGGACCGCCTTAACCCGCTTGTTTTTAGCAATAAACACCGGGCCGTCCTGCAGGTCATCCAAAAGGCTATCCAACCGACGCTGTACCTCTGAGAGGTTCTTGATTCTGATTTTGCCCATAATTATCCCTCCATTTTCATCACGCGGGCCTTACCCGCCAAAACAACTTGTTCTTCCTGGTTCTTAATCACCGTCTCCAGCACCAGAATCCGCTTTTCTTCAATCTTTTCCAGCACCGTAGCAGTAGCCGTCAGCGTATCCCCGATAAACACCGGCTTGACAAACTTCATCTCCTGGGACAAATAAAGAGCATTGCGCCCCGGCATGTACATACCCACCAACGTAGATATAAAGCTGGCAGTCACCATTCCATGTGCAATCCGTTTGCCAAACCGTGTAGTTTTGGCAAACTCCTCATCCATATGGATGGGATTAAAATCGCCGCTGATGCCGGCAAAATTATAAACATCCGCTTCTGCCAGGGTCTTACTAAAAGAAGCCGAATCACCAACTTGGATATCTGCATACTTCAAATCTGCAACCATAAAATCCTCCTGAAGAATTCATTAAAATATTCTTCCACCCCCATAAACGATTTCCTGCCCGCGAATTGTATTACCGAAAAGATTTTTTCGGGGACTACAAGGAGGTAACAAAATGAAAAAGATCAGTATCCTGGTGGTAGCCCTGATGCTTATGGGGACCCTGTTTTCCACCACCGCCCTGGCAGTATCCATGCCAGTAGACCCACTGCAGCAGTCCATTATTGAGGTAGTTCCGGCAACCGGCGATACAGAGACAGAAGCCGATGCAGGGATCCTTCCCGATTCCCCATTCTATTTTCTCAAGCGTTTTATTGAGCAAGTCCAGCTAACTTTTACCTTTGAAGACGAGGCCAAAGCGCAAAGACTTATGGAATTTGCCCAACGCCGCCTGGCCGAACTGGAAGCACTGCCGGAAGAAAAACAGGCCCAATACGCCGAAAGCCTGGTAGACGCTTTCCTCACCTTCATTGAAAAGGCCGACGATCTTCTCGGTGAGCAGGAGCAGCAAGAGGATCCCAAAGATACAAATGATCCTCAGGAAGAAACAGAACTGGAAGAAGCCGATGATGTAAATGTGGATGTGGATGACGTAGATGGTGTAGAAGAAGGCGACGACAGTGCCGACCCCAAAGATGAAGATGGCCAAAAGGGCTCCGAAAAAGCCGCCGGGGAAAAAAATTCTCTAACCGTCTTAAGAGAGGTTCTTAACAAAGTGCCTGACCAGGCAAAACCCGGTATCCAACGCGCCATTGACGTAAAAGAAGCCAAAGCAGCCGGTGAAAGACCCGGCCCCAATCCAAACGCTCCGGGCCAACAAAAAAGAGTTCAGGAGCAGGAGCCCTCAGCTCCTGATAATGATACAGAAAAGCTGCAAGGAGATGTGGAAACCCAAGAAGCTCCCCCAAAGCCAGGGAATCCCAATCCTCGCGGACAAAGAAATCGCTAGTCCCATAATTTTTACGGGAACGGATATCCGTTCCCGTATTTTTTTTTCCAATTGTTCCAACCTAAATAGCAGGAAATTTCACAATCCGGAAGAAACTATTCCATAGCCATAAACGGGAGGTGGAGACTATGCATTCGTATATCGGAAATATCCATATTCATTCCTCGCATTCCGACGGTGCCCAATCCATTCCCGAAATAGCCAAAGAAGCCTCCCAGGCAGGCCTGGACTTTATCATTGTTACCGACCACGACATCATCCCCCTTTCCGACGAAGGCTACTACGATGACGTGCTGGTCCTCTGCGGCACCGAAGTAAACGATACCAAGCACCACTATTTAGCACTCAACGTCCACAAAGAAATCCCGCCCAACGACGAAAACCCCCAGCAGGTAATTGATGCCGTCAACGCCCAAGACGGCCTGGGCTTTATCGCCCACCCCTACGAGAAGGGCTCACCCCTGGTCCTAAATAACAGAACCTATCCCTGGACCGACTGGAGCGTCACCGGCTTTACCGGCATCGAAGTCTGGAACTGGAGCTCCCAGTGGCGAGACGGCGTCCAAAACATTTTCCTGGGCCTCTTCTATGCCTATCTCCACCCCACGGGCCCCATCACCGGTCCCACCCCGGAAGCCATGGCCCGCTTTGATGAAATCACCCGCAGCAGAAAAATAACAGCCATTGCCGGCTCAGACGCCCATAACTGGCCCATCCGCCGTGGCCCCATCCGCCGCGACATCTTCCCCTATCATTACCTTTTCCGCACCGCCAACAACTGCGTCCTGCTTTCCGAACCCCTTTCCAAAGACCTACCCACCGCCAAAGCACAAATCTACGAAGCTCTCCGCTACGGACGCTCCTATATCGTAAACCGCCTGGCCAGCGAAGCCACCGGTTTTGCCTTCTTTGCCACCTGCGATAACACCGAATTCCAAATGGGCGATACCGTCCCCCTCACCGACAACACCGCCCTCCACGTCCAGTGCCCCTTGGAATGCCGCGGCAGCACCACCATCCGTATCATCCACAACGGCACTCTCCTGGACGAAATAGACCGCTGCAACGTCGCCATCCGCGCCTACAAACCCGGTACATACCGCCTGGAAATCCGCCACGGCAAAAAGCCCTGGATTTTTACCAATCCCATTTATATTTCAAAAGCTTAGCAAAGAAGTTGACACGTCTGTCAACTTCTTTTTATGAACAAAATTTAACAACTAAAGTGCAGATGTTAACGCTTTTTCCTAAATATTGCCTGCCTGACAAAAAGGAAATCTACAGGTTTTGTCGAACTCAACAGGATATGTCGAAAAACACCTTTCCGGAGGTCTCTATGCAATTTAAACAGCGTATCCTTAATCTATTTAATAAGTTTAAAACGCTAAAAAAACCTTACCAGGTTCTCACCATATTATTAATACTCCTAATTCCGGTAACAGCCTACGCTTCCTGGTACTACTACCGTGTCTCCAAGCCCGCCGATCTGTTTGAACCAACCATCCCAGATTTCGAGCGCCCAGAGGAGTATGAATGGGACGCTGAAAGCTATTTCAGCCGCAACATCGTAAACATCGCCCTCTTAGGCTTTGACGGCAGTGAAGCTCGCGATGAACGCTACAGCATCTACCGCCCCGATACAATTAAAGTCTTTTCCGTCAACTTTGACGACGAGACAATAAACATAATAGATATCCCCCGGGATATTTACACTCGCATTGCAGACACTTCAACCCATGATAAAATCAACCATGCCTACTACTTCGGTCACCGCTATGGCGGCGCTGAAGGTGACGAAAACCGCCACCAAAAAGGCATCGATTATACCTTAAAAAGCATCAGTAATGTCTTAGGTGGTATTCCCTTAAACTACTACGTAGCTCTGGACATGGACGCTGTGGTGACTCTGGTAGACTCCCTCGGCGGAGTTCGCTTCGACATGCCCTTCGACCTGTACAATACCCGTGGCAGACTTGTGGCAGAAAAAGGTGAACAACTGTTGGACGGCTATCAGTACCTTTGGTACCTCCGCACCCGCGAAGTAGGCGGCGACGTAGGCCGCATGCAAAGACAGACCGAACTTCTAAAAGCCACATTAACTCACATCCGCAGTGAAGGGTTAGTAAGAAACATCCCTACCCTCTACAATTCCTACTATGATCTCATCGATACCAATCTTAATAACCAACAAATTATAGGTCTTGCTATGTACGGCATGGATTTCAGAAACGATGAAATCATCTCACACACCCTCCGGGGCAGAGGCCAGCACAAAGACGGCATCTATTACATGCTAATGGACCAACAACTAAGAGCTGAAATTATCAATAAAGTTTTCGACATCGACTTTCAGGTTCAACCCCAACAAACCTTAACAGATACCACGCCAAGTCCGCCTAAATCATTCACTGCAGAAGTAATAGATGACGACGGTACTCCTCAAATTCGTTTAACCTGGGAACCAGGTGATAACTTCAATCGTGAATATACTCTTTATCGTAGCACAAATGGTGAAGAAGATGTCCGTATCTCAAATAAACAGGAAGGTCGAACCTACTTTGATACAGACGTAAAGCCTGGAAGTACCTATAGCTACCGTCTGGAAGCGGTAAATCGGCGTGCTGTTTCCGATTCAGTAACCTCCAGCATTACCATCGAAGAAGCAGCAATGGCGGACCCTGAGAACGGGCAACAGCCGGAATCCGAGCCTGCTGAAGATGAAGAGGGCCGGCCAAAGGACGAGGAGACTGAAAAAGATTCTAAGCAGGACCGGGAAAAGCCAAATGAAGACTCAGATTCTGATTCCGACAATGATAATGACAATGACAACGACAATGACGAGCAAGAAAATGAAAATCCGGATGGTGACGAAACTGACAATGATAATAAAAACTCTGATGGTTAATTGATAAATATTGAGATAAAAAAATAGCAGGTGCCGGACTAATTTTGTCGAAATGTTTTTGGTCGCATAAAAATCGCTCGGCAGTTCATTGTATCTAAGAGAGAAAGATAGGTGCACATCTTTATTATGAGAAAATATATGCAGGATTTATTTAAACGAAAAGATTTGCTTATTTATTTGGTAACCTCAGGATTAAAAGCTCAGCATCGCAATACTTTTTTAGGGTATTTCTGGTGGCTGTTAGACCCATTACTAGGTGTGCTGGTTTACTACTTTTTAAGAATTGTTTTACTCGGTAGGGCAGGGGAGAATATAGTTCCTTTCCTTGTAATTGGGTTGGTGGTATTCCGCTGGTTTAGCTCAACAGTTAATTCATCTGCCAGATCCATTGCCACAAAGTCCCACATTATCAGCCAAGTTTATATGCCGAAAGTAATCTTCCCTTTAGCGGCCTCATTGACACAGTTGATAAACTTTTTGTTTGGTCTGATAGTAATAGCAATATTTTTAGCATTTTCCAGGCTTGCTCCCGGACCGGAGATTGTTTGGTTGCCATTTGTAATGCTTATTCAAATACTTTTTCACATGGCTTTAAGTTTAATTATGGGATATATTTGTGTGTTTATCAGAGATATTGAAAATGTACTGACTTACTTTATGAGAATTATGCGGTACGCTTCTCCTGTTATCTGGGAGGCAAGTCGTCTTCCGCCTAGATATCAGTGGGTAAGCGATGCCAACCCATTCTCACATTTGCTGATTTCTTATCGCAATATCATTATGTATCAGGCTATGCCTGATTTTTCCCGGCTGTTGCCACTAGGTGCTGTCTCATTAATTATCATCGTATTTATGATGTATTTTTATAATAAAAATGAGCATAAAATCATTAAGGTTCTATAAAATTAGGTGGTGCAAGATATGAAATCCCTTAGCAATGCAGAGGGGACAGAAAAGGTAATAACTGCCCAGAACTTAGGTATAAAATATGACTCCTCTCATCGCCGCGAAGATATTCGTTCGCTTAGCTTTGAGATTCTTTTAGGCAGAAGAATGAAGTCTGAAGATTTTTGGGCTTTAAATGGTGTTAGTTTTGACGGTTTTGCCGGAGAAGTATTGGGAGTTATAGGTTCAAACGGAGCAGGTAAAACCACCCTCTGTAAAACAATTTCCGGTATTTTGCGCCCAGACAAAGGCTCTATTAACATTAACGGAGAGGTCTCAGCCCTGCTTTCCATGGGGGCAGGATTTAAAAATGAACTAACCGGTAGAGAGAATGTTTTTCTAAATGGCATGATGCTTGGCATACCCAAAAAGGAAATTAAAAAGTTTTATAATAGTATTCATCAATTTTCAGGACTGGGAGACTTTATTCAGCAGCCGGTCAAGTATTATTCCAGTGGCATGAGAGCGCGTCTAGGATTTAGTATTGCCGCGATGCTTGAGCCTGAGATACTGGTACTAGATGAAACTTTAAGCACCGGTGATATGGAGTTTGGCAAAAAGGCTTCACAAAAGATAAAAGAACTGGTAGAAAAAGCCAAGATGGTAATTGTTGTTACCCATAATATTGGTTTTATTGAAAAGAATTGCACACGTGCTGTGTGGATTGATGCCGGCACAGTTAAAGCTGATGGTGCTCCTGAGGAAGTTGCCGCGCTGTACAAACAGTCAATCCCGGAAAGGAAAAAAAAGCGGAAAATTTTACAGGTCACAGAAACAATCTCGCAAGTTAAAGATAAAGAAGTTGTAACTGTAAAAAACCTGGGTGTTAAATTTAAGCTTGGCAAAAATACTTTTTGGCCCCTTAAAAACGTTGATTTCTCCATTAAGGAAGGAGAAATTGTGGGTATTATTGGGCACAACGGGGCCGGAAAATCTACTTTATGCCGTGCGTTATGCGGCATCTATAAGCCAGATGAAGGTAGCGTCAAAGTAAAAGGCGATACATCGGCACTGCTGGGCTTAAAGACAGGCTTCAATAATCAGCTGTCGGGCAGCGATAATATCATCCTTAACGGTTTAATGATGGGGATTCCCAAGAAAAAGATATTTGCCTTAAAAGAAGAGATCATTGATTTTGCAGAGCTTAGTGGCCATATTGACAAGCCAGTTAAACATTATTCCAGTGGAATGCGCTCGCGCCTTGGTTTTAGTATTGCTTCATCAATACAACCTGATTTATTTATCATAGATGAAGCCTTAAGCGCAGGTGATATCTCTTTTCAGGAAAAGGCCAGCGAAAGAATGCAGGAAATGATAACAAATGCCAGAGCTGTTATTGTTGTGTCGCACAGTAATAGTTTTGTAGAAAAAGTTTGCACTCGGGCTATTTGGATAAACAAAGGTGAAGTTATGTTTGACGGCGATCCCAAAGAGGCTGTGGCCCTTTACAAAAAACATGTTAAAGAAACAAGTAAGAAAAAAGCAAAGCTAGGATAGTTAGGTGTACTGTTATAAGCTTGAAACCTTTGGAGGCTAGAATATGTTGGCAAGAAAAGTAGATGTGGTTGTCTTGATGGCGGGGGAAGGACGACGCCTGAGACCGCTGACAAATGACAGGCCAAAAGGGCTACTTCTTTGTGAAGACGGCCTAAGTATTTTCAACCATTTAATAAAATCCTTTGTGTCGTGGGACTGGGATGCTACAATTATACCTGTAGTGGGCCATGGGAGGCCTAAGGTTATGGAGGAACTGGATAGCCTTAGCGACCTGGCAAAATTTGATCATGTATGCAATCCATTTTACGCAAATACCGGGCCCCTTATTTCTCTGTGGCTGGGCTTAATCCAGTCAAAAAATGATAGCGTGGTTATTGTAAATGGAGATACCCTAATTAAGGAGTCACTGGTAGAAAATATTGTAAAGTGGACCAATGCTCCAACTGACGTAAAAAAACCCACGGTTTCGTTATGTGTCAGCAAAGCAAGTCAATTTTACAAAGATGATATGAAAGTGATGTTGGACGAAAATGGCCAATTTGTTAAAGCAGGTAAAGACCTTAATGCTGCAAAATGCCGGTTGAAGTCAGCCGGTGTAATCTCTGTTAAAGATGCAAATAGTAAGCGAGCACTAAAATACATGGTTAATCAATTAATAATGAAACCGGATACCTCTCTAAAGAGCTACTATTGGCACAATCTTTTTAATGAGATTAAAGATGTATTTAAGATAGATCTATTAGAGGTTGGTTTAGATAGCTGGTATGAAGTTGATACTTCCGCCGACCTTAAAACAATGGTTTAAATCGGAGATTCATTGTGGACTTTCTTAAAAGTTTGAGCTTGCTGGATGGAGGATCACGTTGTCAAAAATTAATCTTCAAGTAAAGTCTGGTTTCTTCACAAATGCAGCTTTGACAGTATTGGATACAGTGAAATTTTTTGTGAAAAAATGCTTATATCTTTTCGGCTATCTGGTTTTTATTCCAATATCCTATCTGATGCCGAAAAAAAGATATGTCGTCTTAACTTCCAGGTTTGGAGATTTTGACGGCAGTTTGAAGTATTTTTATATGTATCTAAACGGCATCGATGAACCAGGTGTGGAGTTTGTTTTTCTCACAGAAAAAAGAAAAGTATACAGGAACCTTAAGGATAACGGGTATAATGTCTGGTATTACCCAAGCTTCCGCACCATTCTTCTAATGTTTCAGACATACCTGTTAATTGTAGACGGTAATGAATGGGCGAAAAACCTTAAATATTTTATCTTCTTTAAAGCAAGGAAAGTCCAGATCTGGCATGGTACAGGTCTAAAAACAATAGGGCTGCTAAAGCCGCAAATAAAAAGGTTAAACCCCATAGCACTAAGGCTAAAGAAAGAATATATTTATTATGATTTGCTAACTCTTAGCTCCCAGTACCAAGTAAAAATGCGCTCCAAGGCTTTTCGGTATGGAAAGTTGGTATTAAATGGTCTTCCCAGAAATGATATCTTTTTTGCACACCAACTAAAAGATCAAGTGCCAGGCAGCGACTATGAATCATTGGCAAAGTTTAATAAATTAAAGCAGAGCGGTTATTACCTTGTCACTTATGCACCTACCTGGAGAAGAAACGAACAAACTTTAAGCCAGTTAAAACTTCAAGAACTGGATCAGTTTGCGCGTCTGCATCAGTTTATTATTATCCTTAAATTACACCCCAAACACCATTGTGTAGTTGAGCCTTCAGATTATAGCAACATAGTTGAATATAGCAAAACAGCAGATATATACCCCCTACTAACACTAACAGATCTTCTTATAACGGATTACTCTTCGATTTACCTTGATTACCTTTTACTGGACAGGCCAATAATCTTTTTTCCCTATGATCGCCAAAGCTATGTAGGTGGGGAGAGGGAACTTCTACTGGATTACGACCAAATCACCCCTGGCCCCAAGTGCTACAATCAAAAAGAATTGCAGGAACAAATCCACCATCATCTAACAGGTGCTAAAGATCAATACCAGGCAAAGAGGGAAGAAATCTGCAAGATGTTTTTTCACTACCGGGATGGAAAGTCATCAGAAAGACTATGGAAGGCTATTAAAGAAAACTTTCTGAACTAGTATTCCTGAGAGTCCAACCAACGTAAAGGAAGAATATATATGGGCAAGTTTGCAACCAAGGAAAAAAGTACAAAAGCTCCCTTCATGCTGCCTAACCTTCTTGTTTTGGGCTTATTGCGCCGTCCGCGTAATGCCGCCGATTATCTCCACAGAGCCTATATTATCTTTTATTGGCGGCAATGCAAAACATTAAAAAGCCGGTTAAAGATAATCCTGGCATTTTTAATCTCCCCGGTGACAATTGGACAGGATATATTATACTGGACAAGAAAATTAGGTAAAAATGCTGCTGCCAGTGCCAATAAATCCGTTGTCCGTCAGATTATTGAACAATTTTACCTGGCATTTTTTTTCTCAATAGATGCGCAGAATTATTATCTGCAAGAGTTTTATCAACAGGACGGCCTACACAGAGCCAGACATTTTGTAAACAAAAATGCGCTTAAAAGAGGAGTATATCGTCTGTTAACACTACATGGGCGGCTACTTCAACCGGAAAATGCTTTTTTTTCCTTAGGTGACAAAACTCAATTTACAAGGTTTTGCACAAAAAAGGGAATTGCAGTTGTTCCAATTTTATATGAGTTTCTAGCCGATGGTACAGTAATAGATGTGTATGGTTCTAAGGTTAATGATGTTATTGAATTCCCCGAACATGATGTTTTCTGCAAACCTAATGTAGATAACGAAGGTGAGGGTGCAGTGGCCTGGCACTGGCAAGGTGACAACTTCTTTCTCAGTGCAGCAGGGATTAAACTTACTAAAGAGCAGCTAAGAACGCACTTACACAAGCTGGCAAGTAAGCATAAGAGCGGTTCGTACCTTGTTCAGCCGTTGATGCTGCCGCACACACAGCTGGCACCTTTTCGTAAAAAAGCTACTCCAACAGTTAGAGTAGTAACTTATTTAGATAAAAAAATGCGCATTAAAGTAAATAGCGCCATGTTACGTTTTTCCACGGACCCTGTTTCTGTGGTGGATAATGCCAATGCGGGTGGCCTTGTGTCTCCCGTTTCTCTGATTACGGGAAGCCTGGGGCCTGCAGTGGGCTTTTCAGCAGACAATCTCAGTTTGCGTTTTGATACATTGCCTGAGAGTAAAGAGCAAATTAAGGGGCGCATAATTCCTTACTGGCAGGAAACATTGACACTGGTTAAACAAGCACATTCTTATTTCCCTTACCGGTTAATAATTGGTTGGGATATTTTAATAACAGAAAACGGCCCGGTAATACTCGAAGCAAACAGCCAACCAGGGCTATGTTATTTGCAAAAAGCCCATCTTTCTTCCCTGGGGCAAATGCCCATGGCAAAACCACTAGCCGCCCATGCAAAAAGTGCAGTTAAAAAGCTTTATAGCGGTAATGCCGACAGCGCAAGGCTTTATGGTAAGACGGGGCTTAATCGATGGCTTAACTGGATAATGCAGATTAATAAGCAAAGCGTACATTTGCTTATATCCGGCAAAGTTCAGGGAGTAGGTTACCGTAAATGGCTATTAAAGCAAGCACAATCCCGCCGTCTTAAAGGTTGGGTGCGCAATAAAAAGGATGGTTCGGTTGAGGCGGTTCTTTCAGGCAGTTCTGTTGCTGTGGAAGATGTAATTAACAATTGTTGGCTTGGGCCGGAGCGAGCTAAAGTTAAAGACGTTATAGTTTCAAGCCACCAAAAATCAGTGGACAATAATTTTAAAATCAAAAAGACTAACTAACCAGCATGGTTTGCAGTCAGATAACCTGACTGCTTAATTCGAAAGCCAGGGGATATTTAATGACCAGTAAGCTGATTCGTATTCCAAAAATATTATACTTTAGAACGCTTTGTTTGCTTTTAAATCCTAAAAGCAAAGGGCTTGACCCTTATCAGGGTTCTCCTTTTAGGAGTTGGGCAACAAGTATTGTACCTGGAAGAAAGGTATCAGCTGTTCAGTTGCTAATTAGCGGCAGCGTAATAGGGGTTGGCTTTCGCTCATGGATACAAAAAAAGGCTCACCTAAATGGCCTTGATTGCCTCGTTTTCCCCCGGAGTAAAAAAACCATAGAGGTTATCTTAATCGGAGAAGGAAAGGATGTTGAGTCTGTTGCTTTAGCAGCGTGGAAAGGCCCTGCCAAAGCCAAAGTAGAAAAAATTAAAGAAAAATGGTTTAATAAGCCAAGAAAAGTTTCTCTGCCAGCTATTCAGCCGGAAAATGAAGAGATTCTTTGGTCCGGTGATTCAGTGGAGCTAATACGTACTACCATTAAACAGTTAGAGCCCTTATTGAAAAGACCAAATCAATTTACTCAAACAGGGCTATTTAGTAACGCAGGTGAAATTCAACGTGCTGCTCTGAATAAAAACTTATCTGTAGCCAGGTTTAGCAATATTAATTTCCTGTTATCTCCAAATCACATGCTGGGACTACAGCAATCACAAACCTCACGAGTCTCCACCACGGTGCGTGCGCTCACCGACCATAAACATTTAACAAAAGAGTTTCTGGTTTCCAAGGGACTTCCTGTGCCAAAAGGTATGATCTTTACTAAATGGCAGGATGCCAAAGAATATTTTCGTACATGTGGTTATCCCGTTGTGGTAAAGCCAGTTTCCGGATCATATGGACAAGGTATTACAGTTGATGTGCGTACAGAGTCTTCCATGGAAGTAGCATGGTTATATGCTAAGAAATATCATGAACAAATAGTTGTTGAAGAACTAATAAAAGGGATAGACGTACGAGTATTAGTCATTGGTAAAACTGCCAAAGCAGCACTTATGAGAGTTCCGGCCAATGTAATAGGGGATGGCTCGAAAACAATTGAGCGCCTGATTGATGATAAAAATAAGAATCGCTTAGCCAATCCCAGACTGGCCAAAGCCTTAATTGTTCCTGATGCCTTTACGGAAAACTTCTTATCCAGACAGGGCCATTCTTTGTCCAGCATTCCTAAAGAAGGTGAAGTGGTCTTTCTCCATCTAAAGGCTAACATTGGTGCAGGAGCTGACAGTATAAATATTACGGAGTATTTACATCCCGACTTATTAGCATTGGCAGAAGAGGCAGCATCATCATTTGGTGTGGATGATTTCTGGGGAATTGATCTATTAGTGGAAGCAATTGATAAGCCAAGACACAGTCAACATTGTAGTATAATCGAAGTAAACTCACGGGCAAACATTTATAATGTTCAGTTTCCCATGTATGGAAAACCTGTGGATGCCGCACAGGAATTAGTTGATTATTTGTTCCCTGAAAACATAACTGATGAATCTTATCCCTTAGAAAGCATACGTCTCTTAATTTCAGGCCAAATTGACGATACATTTTTTGAGGATACGGTAAAGCTTGCGCGCTCCTTTAATCTACAAGGGAGTATTCAATCCGGCAATAATGAAGCCGAGATATTGGTCCATGGCCGAAAACACCTTGTAGCTGCTTTTATCTTTAAACTCTATTCTCCCGCAGAAGGCCAGGTAGTAGATAATCTGCAAATCTCCCCGTTAACAGCAAGTGAAAAAGAATTGTCGTCCCTCTTTGCTCATAACACAGGCAATCTGCTAAAACCAGAAACCCCAACTGCAGAGGAGCAAATCAGCAGTTTTGATACAGGGTCGTTTCCGGTTACAGCATATGAAACGGAAAGTTTTGCTGGTGATATTGATATTAATGCACAGTTGTTTTTAAATGAATTTAGTCACCATGGATTAGATGGGAAGGTTATAGATCAGGATGTAATACAAATTTTTAATGATAACGCCGCAGGAATTGCCGGAATGCGCCACAGTTCTATTTTTTGTGATAAAATATGTGAGAGGGTGTATCCTGCTAAATATCTGCTCTCACTAAATACATTACCTGTACCGCGTGGCATTGCCTGTAAAGCAGGAGAGTTGCAAAGAGGCCTGTCCCATGTCAAGCACATTAATTTTCCCTGTTTATTAACAGGTATCAATTCTCCGGCAAATACCACCCATATAATAAATAACAAAAAAGAATTGAAAGCAATGTGGGGCAAAGAGAAAAGCAAAGGAACCAAGTATCTACTGCTTGAAGAAACTATTGCGGGACATCATGTTTACGTTGCTATAGTGGCAGGCAAATACAGAGGTGCACTGCTGCTTGAACCGGTTACTGTAACAGGAGATGGCTCTTCTTCTATAGAGCAATTAATAGAGCATAAAAATAAATTGCGCTCTCAAAATCCCTGGTACCAAGATAAACTAATTAGTATTAATGAGGAAGTCCTGGCTACCTTGCATGAATTAAATCTTAAACCAGATAGTGTGCCACATGCAGGACAAGCAGTAATTCTGGAAAAAAAATATCACTGGCAGTGGGGTGGGGAAACAGTCAATATTGCCGACTATATACACCAGGATTTTATACAACACGCGCTACAGTCTGTGGCAGTTGTTCCAGGTTTGGAGTTGGCAGTTGTTCAGATGGTTATTCCTTACCCAGAACACCCAGCAAACCGACAGAAATGGGTGGTCTCCAAGATTGATGTTAGAGCACCGTGGGCTATGTTTCACTTTCCCTGGAAAGGAAAACAGGCTGCGGTGGTTCACAATATAGTAAACGAATTATGTTTAACAAATAGGACTAAATGGATTAAGGGGGATTAGCTGTGGCTAGAAGAAAAAAGGTAAAAAAGTTAGCAAAGTTTATATATTACAAGAATCTCTGTGTCTTTCTTAATCCAGCCAATAGAGGGTTAGACCCATATGAAGGGGCACCTGTTAAGAGCTGGCTAACACAAGCGGTTAAAAAGAAACATGCAGCTGTACGATTAATAATATCCGGAGAGGTAGTAGGTGTAGGATATCCCGGATGGCTGCAAAGAAGAGCACGTCTAAATGGACTGCAAAGTGTGGCAATAAATAAAGGCCTTAGCACTGTTGAAGCAATCCTAATTGGCCCCGGTGAAGACATTGAACCGGTGGTACAGGCCGCCTGGAAAGGACCAAGAAAAGCAAAGGTTGAAAAGATTACTGAGCACTGGTTTAATAAACCTAAAAAATCCGGAGCCGAAGATAAAGATATTCCCGAAGATAAAGATCAGGTTTCCTGGTCCCAGGGGACAGCAGACCGCTATATAAAGACCCTTGATTTGGTATCGGAACTTACAGCGGAACCAAATCAATATTCAGACTTTGAGAGACTGGTTGGCGCCGATGAGCTAGTTGGTGCCGCAATTAAGCGGAATGTTTTTTTCATTCGTTCCATGAAAAAAGAAATATACTTTGTATCTCCGGAAAATAAAATAGGCTTACAGCGTTCACAAACCACTCGTGTTCCTTCCAATGTCCATTCCCTTACAGACCACAAACAACTAACAAAAGACTTTCTTGAGCAATGTGGCCTGCCTGTCCCCATGGGTAAGGTATTTCGGGATCTAGAAAAGGCAAAACAGTATCTGAAACAGATTGAACGGCCGGTGGTCGTAAAGCCTGCGGCAGGCCTTAACGGTACTGGCGTCACTGTTGATGTTCGTACTGAAAGTGCCCTGGAAACGGCATGGGAATATGCAAAACGGTATCACAGTTCTGTTGTTATTGAGGAACTGGTTCAGGGTGTAGATATACGTATTGTAGTAATCGGTGGACAGGCACGTTCAGCTTTGCTGCGAGTACCTGCTCATGTGGTTGGCGACGGCCAAAAAACTGTAGAGCAGTTAATTGATGATAAAAACAAAATACGTGCAGAAAACCCCCGCCTCAGTAAGAACCTGATTATCCCTGATTCTTACTCAGAAATTTATCTTGAAAGACAGGGGCACTCATTTAATAGTGTGCCTCAAAAAGGCGAAACAGTTTTCTTGCACTTAAAGGCAAATATCTGTAAAGGTGCAGACAGCATCAGCATTAACGACTATATTCACCCGGATTTAATGCGCTTGGGGGAAGAGGCGGCAGCAGCCTTTGGCATTAATGATTATTGGGGTATAGATCTTTTGGTTGAAAAAATAGATCAGCCAAGGGATGTGCAGCATTGTGCCATCATTGAGTTAAATTCAACAGCAAATATCGAAAATGTTATCTACCCTTTATACGGACCATCCTTCAATTCTGCCCAAAGCTTTATCGATCATCTTTTCCCGGAAGATACACAAGATGATGCCTACCCCCTGGTTAACTTACAAGTGGAAGTCACAGGTATCCTGGATGAAGAGTTTTATCAGTGGACAAGAAATCTCGCTCAAAAGTTAAACTTACGTGGCTATATTGAGCCCCAGGCACCCTCAACTGCATCTATGGTAGTTACCGGCAGGCAAAAACAGGTACTGGATCTGCTGGATAATCTGTGGGACTATAGTGGCCAAAACAATACCTTGGTAGATGGGGTGCGTGTCCATGAGCACAAAGAATCTTCAACCGAGCCCTTTTATATTAAAGAGGGTCTCTTAACCGAAAATGTACAAGCTAAATATCGCAAGAGTATCGTAGCAGCAAAAGAAGAAATAACAAAAACAAGGCTAGCAAATGGGCCTGACTTTGCAGAGTTCGCAGATAATAGCTTCGAATTCACCGCACTCTGTCATGAAATAACCAAAGAAGTAAATTTTCAATTATTCGAAGAAGAATTTAAGCGTCAGGGATTTCAAGCTGAACTTATTTATCAGGACCTTATTAAAATTTCCAATGGAGAAAAATCGGGAATCACAGGGATGCGGCACAGTTCTCTTTTCTGTGACAGAGTATGCACCAATTTGCATCCTGTTAAGAAGCTATTGGCGTTTAATGGGCTCCTTGTAAACAGAGGGGTCAAGTATAAATATAATAAATTCGATAATGCTCTTGATTATTTTAAGAAAATTAACGGTCCTTGCATAGTTACCAGCCTAAACCCACGTGGATTTAAGGAAAAGAAAATTAACAAAGTGGATAAGTTGAACAGTTTTTGGAGAAGAGCTAAGAAAAAAGGGACAAACTATATCATGCTTGAAGAGTATACCGATGGGTGGCAGGTATGTGTTGCCATTGTTGCCGGTAAAGCTGTCGGTTCATTATTGATAGAGCCCCCCAACATAATTGGTGATGGGGTATCAAGCATTGCCCATTTAATACAAAAGAAGAATGCGGCAAGAGCTCTGAATCCATTTTATTGTAACAAACCAATAGTAATCGATAAAAAGGTGCTGAAAAGACTGCATGTTTTAGGATACCAGATTTATGACATCCCAGCTGAGGGTGAGAAGGTTTATCTTAGAAGAGAGCAAATGATGGAGTTAATCGGGGATACAATTGGCATAAGTGATTTTCTGCATCAGGATTTTAAAGATAAGGCAGCAAAAGCTGTTGAAGCTATCCCTGGCCTTGAGTTTGCCGTTGTCCATATGAAAATCCCCCAGCCAAATGAGCCGCAGGATAACCAGGATTGGGTAATAGCTAAAATCGATCCATCTCCCGATGTAGCAATGTTTCACTTCCCATGGAAAGGCGAGCCTATAAACCTTACAGAAAAAGTGGTGACTGAGCTATGTTTAGCTGGGCGTACTAAGTGGGTAGAAAAATAGTACCCAAGTCTATAATAATATGAAAGCCAATAAGGAGACGATAGCATGGCTAAAAAGTTTACTATAACGTTTGCTGGTGATACAAGTCTGGGGGATTATTATTTAGATAAGCAAGGCAATGAAGAAAATATAGAACGCTTGCATAATGAACCACTCTCCTTCTTTGCAGGAGTTAAGCCTCTCGTTAAAGAGAGTGATTACTTTATTTTAAATTTTGAAAGTGTTTTGGCTGGGCATCCTACAACTTCACTAGAGGGAAAAGTGACCTTTTCCCGTTAAATTGGACACTCCAGAGTTAGCTATTCTCATTAAATCTCATGATTGCTTGAAAATCTGTTATTTACCCATTTTGTAATCAAGCTGTCAATGCCGCTAACTGGCATCGCCAGCCCGATTCAAGGGTTCTGGATTATACAGGTTGTAAAGGGTCTCCGGCCTTCGCCTCGACATACTCGCTTCGCGAGCCCTTGACAACCATTGAGCGATACTCTTAAGCTGCTAGTAACTGCTCTTCAATGGTTTTCCTATATTCTGCGGGAGTCATATAACCAAGCGACTGGTGCCGCCTTTTACGGTTGTAAAATATCTCGATGTACCAGAATATGTCCCGATGAGCCTCTTTACGGGTTTCGTATTTTTTATGGTACAGCATCTCGCATTTTATAGTGCCGAAAAACGTTTCAGCGCAGGCGTTATCGTAGCAGTTGCCTTTACGGCTCATACTGCATACCATTCCGTGCTTCTTAAGTAGTTTCTGATAATCTTTGCTGCAATATTGTACTCCTCGATCTGAATGATGAATCAAACCGGGCGACGGTCGGTACCGTTTAATTGCGCTTTCCAAAGCTTTAATGCAAAGTTCCGTTTTCATATTGTCAGCCGTTGCCCAGCCAACAATGTCTTTTGTACATATATCTTTAACGGTGGCCAGGTATAACCAGCCTTCAATGGTGTTTACATAGCTTATATCGGTAACCCATACGGCTCCAGGCTTGTCAGCTTTAAAGTTCTGGTTTAAAAGATTCTCTGCTACCGGAAGCTGATGGTTTGAGTCTGTGGTAGCTTTAAACTTCCGTTTGCGCTTGGAGTACAATCCATTTCGTTTCTGGATGCCATAAAGCCTGTTACGGCTGCACTTAGGAAAGTGTTCTCGTACGTCCTCCAGCATTTTATCTAAGCCGCAGATACCATGGCACTCAGCATAACTTTTCTTCGCAATCTCAAGTATCTTTTCGTTCTCAAGAGCCCGTTTACTGGGACCCCTGTTTTTCCAATTATAAAAGTTGCTCCGTGTTACCTCAAGGTATTTGCACATCTTCTCAACCGGGAACTGGGAGCTTAGTTCATTGATGTGTTTGTAAATTACTGTTTCCGGTTGTCTTTCACGAAGAGTGCTGTAGCCTTTTTTAAAATATCGACGGCCTCCTCGAGCTCATTGTTTCTGCGCTTTTCCGCCTTTAGCTGAGCCTCGAGTTCAAGAATCCTCGCACTCTCAGGGTTCTGCCGCTTTTTCTCTTCTTTAAGCCAATTCCGTAATGTCTGAGCGTTTATTCCAAGGTCGTTTGCGACACTATTAACAGGCCTGCCACCTTCCTGGACTAGTTTGATGGCATCCTTCTTAAATTCTTCACTGTACCGGTTTGCATTGCTTGGCATTTTTATCTCCTCCACATGGTTATTATACCTAACTCATGTGTGTCCAGCAATTCGGGTACAGGTCAAAGAGTACCCAAACTGGGATAAACCGGAGCGTACGCTTGAAGTATTAAAGCAATTAGATGTTACAGCCGTTAGTTTGGCAAATAATCATACCATGGATTTTGGCCCTGAAGTATTAGACAAGACTATCAAGGAGCTTTCTAAGGCAAAAATAAAGTGGTTTGGTGCAGGTAATAACAGAAAAGAAGCAGAAAAACCTTTTGAGCTAGAGCTAAAGGGTGACAAGAGCACTAAAAAGGTTTATGTCTTTACAGGCATGCGTGCCTCAAAGCGCTACCGGGAGGACTATGACTTTTTTGCCAGAAAAGACAGTCCGGGTGTTAATTCCTTGAGGCCATCTAAGACAGCAGAAAAGATTACTGCTCTTAGAAGTAAGGAGCCTGATGCCGTAATAATAGTGTGTCCTCATTGGCAAGGTTTTGATTATAAGCCTGTTTCACCAAAGATCGAAGAAATTTGTCAAACATTTATAGATGCAGGTGCAGATTTTGTTTTTGCCCATGGAACTCATACGGTAGAATATATAAAAAAGAGCGAGAAAGGCATCATTGCACATTCTATAGGAAATTTTGTTTTTAACTCACCAGGGCGCTATAGCAAGTTGAATGCATTGCCTTATAGTTTTATAGTAAAACTTGAGTTTGCTGAAAGAGAACACGGTTGGCAAGTTGAACCACGGTTCTACCCAATTGTAACTGATAATAAAAAGACAAATTTCAATGTGCGTTTAGCAAAAGAAGAAGAACTTCAAGAATTAAATAAGCTTTTTGAAAATGAAGAAAATATTTCAAACTATAGTTACCAAATTGACAAGGATCAGCATGGATTCTTTTATATCTTTCATACAAATGCAGGCAAAGAAGCTAAAACCAACGATGATTTAAAAAGAATTATTTTTGGGGATAAAAAACTATCTGATGTAAATTTCAATGATAAAAATGTTTTAGAAAGTCACATTAATCAATTAGGTAATCTTCACGTCGAGATAGATTCAAATTTCACAGCTTATTATAAAGAATTATATGGTAGCAAGCATTTAAAAGGTAAAAAAGGGCTTTATGAATTATATCAGTCTCTAAGTAATGTAGTAAAAAAAGAATATCTCAGTTACTGGTTGTTGAAAAATTTTGAGAGAAGAAAATTAATCATAAAGGATACCTTTTCTTTTCGGGATATTGTTGTTGAAAAGTCAGCTTTACGTAAAATGGGTTACCCTGAATACTCGTGGAACCTCGACAAAAAAGACGTAGCTTATAAATTTGCTGATAGTATTGGCCTCCGCAGACCTATCACTGATGGTAAAACTTATTCGTTTTCTGAAATTGGTGAGCAAAAAGGACCAGTCGTCGTTAAACCAACTAAGTCTACAGGTTCTATGGGCGTGTATCTTGTTTTTAATGAAGGGAAAATACTGTCAGCAAGAGAGGGCGTATTCCTTAAAAGTTGGTCAGAAGTTAAAAAAGATGTAGAGGCTAAGTTAGAAGCGGGGCTAAAAGGTAGGAACCCTTTGCGTAAAGACGAGTGGATGACAGAAGAGCTTATTCTAAGTTCTCCTGGGGCTACTGAACCGCCTTCTGATATTAAGTTCTACGTTTTTTATGGTGAGTTATTATTAGTCTCAGAAAGCAACCCTGCGTTCTATAAAAAGTTTTGTTACTGGGATGCTGATATGAATCCAGTTAGTACGGGTAGATATGACGGTCAAGTTTTCGATGGGACCGGTTTTACCGAAGAAGATAAGGAAATTGCAATTAATGTTAGCTTACAGATACCAACACCTTTTATTAGGCTTGATATGCTAAAGAGTCATACAGGCATGGTTCTTGGTGAAATTACACCTAGACCTGGGAGGTTCCATTCTTTTAATAATGAATTTGACAGAAAACTTGGAGAAGCTTATCGAAGGGCAGAAGCTCGTATTGTAAAGGACCTTTTAAATGGTAAAAAATTTGCAGCATTTACTGATTTATTTAATGTTTAAGGTGTGCAGTTCTGCACGGGTGACCATTTAGAGTGCTGCATTTGTTCTTTATTGGATGTAACGAGATGGATGTTTGCTGGTAGATCAGGTTAACGCCTCCCAATAACACAGTGTTGGCTTCATTACGGTTCAATGGGTGAAATCCTATCTCGTTGATGATAACCAGATAGGCCTTATAGAGGTTCTGCTTTTTTCGGTTCTTGTGGGGTTTCTCCTGGGTTTAAGTCTGAAACTAAGCAAATAAAGCAAATTCGTGATTTCAGACCCTGACTTTAAAGAATAAGAAACAGTGCAAAAAGAAAAAGCTCAGCAATATATAGTGAGCTAGAACAGAAGGTAACTAAACTTGAAGAGCAGAAATCAAGTTAAATAAAGATAACGAAAAGAAGTCTAGTAAATTGAGAAGGCGAGAGGAACAATTATTAAAACAGAACAAAGAGTACAAAGAATTAAAGCAAAAATACAAGAGAATTAAAAATACTAAGTATTGGAAAGCAACAGCTCTCTTGAGGAAAATTGGAAGAATGCTAAAGAAATAACACTTAACACCAGTTGTGCCAAACCTAGAGTTCTATGAGGTAAAAATGGACGAATATAACAGAGAAATCCAAGATTTTATAAAAGAGAAGAAATGGCGACACGCCATAGGGGCCCTGGAAAAATATATCAATATTAATCATGCAGATGATGTTGCATACAGAGATTTGGGCCAATGCCTCCGCTTTGAAGGTGAGTACAAGGAGGCGCAGTCGGTTTTGGAGCGGGGGTTAGAACAGTTTCCCCAGAACCAAAGCCTACTTGCTGAGCTGTACAACCTATATAGCGTTCAAAAAAAATGGGAAAAAGCAAAGCTTATAGCAGAAGAATTAATTAAAATTGATAAAGATAATGGAATTCACTATTTTAAGCTTGGCCGCAGCTATAATTTCTTAAAGAAAAGCCAGGAGGCTACCAAAGCTTTTATACAGGCTTTGGAATTAGAACAAGGTACAACCTTAGAAGAGTTAACGGAATTGGTAAAAAAGTCTCTCTCAATAGATGAAAAAACTCTGGAGTCCGAGTATGTCTTTAGCGGTGGTAAAAATAATTATGGCTGCCTGGTGCATGTAGAAACAGATAGGCCAAACCCCCAAGAATATATAACAAAAATCGCTGATATTAAATTGAAAAGAGAACGGCTTTTTTATGAAGAGATAGTAGGGCAATTTCCACAGCTGCAGAAAGTTACTCCTGAGTTAATAAGTATAATTGATAGAAACAACATGTCTTTTCTGACAATGGAAAAAATAACTGGAAATGTACCTTTAGAAAAAGATCTACAGAGCATTATTAAAAGTATCCAAAACACTTTGGCAACAATTAAACCTAAAGATTATTTCCATCATTTTAGTATTCCCACATATCGCCTGGTATTAAGAGGTAAAAGTCAGAACATCCTTCATTTTTTTACTTCGATTCACAACCAAGCAACAAATGTAAGATTGATTAGTTTGTTAGAAAAGAGATTAAAAAACGAGGACTATCCTAATGAAGCTTTGGATGTAATAAAGCGACTTAAGTTTGTGTTTCTGGAAATGCAACTTTATGAAAAAGTTAATCCTGATAAGCACTATAGGTTTTTACATGGTGACCTAGGCCCCCATAATATTATCATGAAAGAGGATACCAAAGAGCCTGTTTTGATTGACTGGAATTCATATACTGTTGGCCCTGTGTGGTTTGACATTGCCAATCTGATAGTCAAACTCAAACTTAATTTTGTTGATATTAAAAAACTATTCTTAGAAAATCCTGAGAAGGGCATGAAGCTGGAAAACATAGAAAAGATATTCTTTATCTATGCCTTGATTGTAATTAAACTGCAGAGTTTAAACAAAAAGAAAACTGATAATGCGCTAATAGATTTCTATTTGCCTGCCATTACTTATCTGGAAAAGCTGGCGCTATCCTACGCTAATCAGGAACAACGGAAGGTATTATTACAACAAAGGCAAGTGGTTAAGCGAAGATTTATAATAAAAGCTAAATCCATTTTAGCTAATGTTAATAGAGTCTTTTTAAACTAATTAGAGAAGGGCCATGAAACATGGTATTACATGCACTGCTAAAGAAAGTCGCATACAGCTTAACTTACTACAGTTTTTTAGTAGTGGACTTTCTCATACCTAAAAACGAAAGCGTTTGGATTGTTGCTTCTCATTCCGGTATTGGAGGCAATGCCAGATTTTTTGCGGAACAATTGTTAGCAAAAAATAATAAGCTAAGAGTTCACTTCTATTCGCTTGGCAAAAGAAAGTCTTCAGAAACTGAAGAATATTTATTGCAGACATACCAGGAAAGATTCTGTATTGTTAAGAGGAGGAATCTAAAATCCCTATTTATCGCACTGCAAGCTAAAAATATATTTGTCACTCATGACCTGATCAGGGATGTGGGTTTCCCGTTAAGTAAGCTTGGCAAGCGGCGCCTGATCGTTAATTTATGGCATGGCATTGCTACTAAAAAACATTGGTTAGTTAAAAAAGAACGGTTTAGCAATCATAAATCTAAAGCAGCACAATTTAGCAAAATTGTTGCTTCATCAGAAATAGATGCCATCGCCAAGGCAGCTACCTTTCAAAAGCCGCTTGAGGATATCTGGGTTACAGGTACACCCCGCAATGATATTTTAACAGCGAGCGACCCACTGCCTGCAGACTTAGCGCAGTTGGAACAAAAACTATTAAACCAGCTAAACGGAAAGAGGCTGATCCTCTATGCGCCAACCTGGCGCAGCTTCCAAAATGATTTTGCTCCCTTGGAGAAAGCTTATCTGGGTGAGTTAACGGAGGTTTTGGAACAACACAATGCCGTTTTGGGAATGCGGCTCCATGAAAAAGATGAACACATGTTTCAAAATCTATATGACCTGAATCCTTTAATTCTTAACCTGGGCCAGCACAAGTACCCGGAAGTGCAGGTGCTATTAAAGAATGCCCGGATATTGATTACCGACTACTCTTCCATTTGGCTTGATTATCTGCTCACCGGTAATCCCGTCATTGCCTACTGGTACGATTTTGACCGCTACCATGAAAAAAGGGGTACTCTATGGGATATGGAGCAATTGTTTCCCGGTGAAAAGGTCTATAACGGTACCGAGTTAATTGCGGCAATCAAAAAAGCATTAACGTTGCCACTCAAAGAAACAGAAAAGCAGCAATACGATTTTGCCAGGAGTCTTTTCCATAAATATAGCGATGGAAACAATACTCAGCGTGTTGCAAAGAAAGTGGAGGCAGTAATCTCTAAAAAGGATGGGCGAAATAATGGCTAAGTTTTTTAACCCGGTACGTCTTTTGTTCGGGCAAAAGGTATTAAACAATTTGCCTCAAATAGTACAATCCTGTGGCGGTTCAAAGGTTTTGCTGCTCACAGGATTTCAGTCTTTAAAGAAATCGGGGTATTTAGCGGAAATTCTGGTATTATTAAAAGATAGCGATGTTACAGTCTTTTCGCAAATCCCCTCCAATCCGGATGTGGCAGACATTGCTGAAATTAAGCAAGAAACAGATTCGCTTCCCTATGATCTTGTACTGGCTGTTGGTGGGGGAAGTGTAATTGATGCCGGAAAAGCGTTGGTTGCATTGCGTGGGGTTGAGATAGAATCCCCTGAGGATATACGTAATGTAATCAGAGAAAAGCGCTACGGAGCCATGGATTGTCCGTTGATTGCGGTTCCCACCACAGCCGGCACCGGCTCCGAGGTGACTTCCTGGGCCACAGTATGGGACAGGGAAGCTGAAGCAAAATACTCAATAGAGGATGCGGCCTTATATCCAAGAGCTGCAATTGTTGCTCCGGAATTAACGGTTAATCTCAACGGGTATATGACGGCAGCTTCCGCCCTTGATGCGCTCAGTCATGCCACCGAAGCTTATTGGTCCAGAAATACCAATGAAATTGTGAGGATGTACGCCACAAAGGCCATTAATTGTATTACAAAGAATCTGGACATGCTTTTGGATAACCTGGGTGATATTAATTTAAGAACGAAGGTGGCAAACGGCAGCCTGTTTGCCGGCCTGGCTTTTAGCAATACAAAAACCACGGCCTGCCATTCCATTTCTTATCCGCTGACACTTAAATATGGTTTGAATCATGGTGTGGCAGTAAGCATGACGCTGGGAAAAATGCTGGCTATGAATGAAGATTCCTTAATTGAAAAGGAGCAGTTCTTTGCTGCTTTTGGTGTATCCAGTGCAGAAGAGGTTGAAGTATTTATTCAAAGGATTTATAAAAAAGCAGGTATCTTAGCCCGTTTAAGGCATCATGGAGCTAGCAGAACTGAATTGGCTGGGATTGCAGATAAGTCGTTTACCCCCGGCAGAATGGATAATAATCCGGTAGACTTAAGCAAACAGGATATTTTAAGGCTCCTGGAGGACATTTACTAAAGATAACGGAGGAGCAAGATGAAAAAAGTTTATCTGGCCATGAGTGCCGATATTATTCACCACGGACATATTAATGTGATAAATAAGGCTAAAGAATTGGGCGAAGTTACCGTTGGCGTACTTACCGATGAGGTGATTGCAGGGTACAAACGTTTCCCTCTGCTTTCCTTTGAGGAGAGGAAGGAGATTATTGCCAATTTAAAAGGCGTCGATCATGTTATCGCGCAGGAAACCCTTGATTATGTGCCTAATTTACAAAAGCTGAAACCCGACTATGTTGTTCACGGTGATGACTGGAAAACCGGGGAGCAGCGTTGTGTTCGGGAAAAAGTCATCGAAGCTCTTAGGCAATGGGGTGGTAAACTGGTGGAAGTGCCGTATACCGAGGGGGTTTCCATTACACAGCTAGATGAAGCGGTACACAAAATCGGCACCACACCGCAAAGCAGAATGAGAAGGCTTAGAAGATTATTAGAGATAAAGCCGCTGGTTCGCGTGCTTGAAGCTCATAACGGCCTGACGGGCCTGATTGCCGAAAAGACCAAGGTGCAAAAAGACGGCAAGCTAAAAGAATTTGATGCCATGTGGATCAGCAGTTTGTGTGACTCCACAGCCAAGGGTAAACCGGATATTGAACTGGTGGATTTAACATCGCGGTTAAATACCATTAATGATGTTTTGGAGGTTACCACCAAACCCATTATTCTGGACGGTGATACCGGTGGCCAGGTAGAGCATTTCGCCTTTAACGTTAAAACGTTGGAGCGCTTGGGAGTTTCGGCAATTATTATTGAAGATAAGATAGGTCTGAAGAAGAATTCGTTGTTTGGTACCGAAGTCCAACAAAATCAGGACAGCATCGAAAACTTCTCCCGCAAAATCTCCGAGGGCAAAAAGGCTCAGGTCACCGATGACTTTATGATTATCGCCCGTATAGAGAGCCTGATTTTAAATGCCGGCTTAGACGATGCGCTAAAGCGGGCGGAAGCTTATATTGCTGCCGGTGCCGACGCTATTATGATTCACAGCAAAGAGAAGGAACCCGATGAAATCTATGCCTTCTGTGACCATTTTGCCAAATTACCCAATCGGGTGCCTTTGGTGGTGGTGCCGTCGTCATACAATCATGTCACCGAGACCGAGTTGATGGAAGCGGGAGCAAACATTGTTATTTATGCCAACCACTTAATTCGCAGTGCCTATCCCGCCATGCTAAAAACCGCCCAAAGTATTCTGGAGCATGAACGCTCACTGGAGTGCAGCGAAAACCTGATGCCCATTAAGGAAATCCTGACATTGATCCCTGGAGGGAAATAACGTGATTAATCCTGCGGATTTTTACAATCTGCTTACCAATAACAATATCCGCTTCTACACCGGTGTGCCGGACTCACTGTTAAAAGATTTCTGTGCCTACGTAACCGATCATACGCCTCAAGACAGAAATATTATTGCTGCCAATGAAGGCAATGCGGTGGGCATTGCTGCCGGCCGTTATCTGGCACTGCAGGAAATCGGTCTGGTCTATATGCAAAATTCCGGCTTGGGCAATGTGGTTAACCCTCTTACTTCGTTGACGGATCCGCTGGTGTACAGCATCCCCATGCTGCTATTAATCGGCTGGAGAGGTGAGCCCGGCGTAAAGGATGAGCCTCAGCATGCCAAGCAGGGGGAAATCACTCTGGAGTTATTAAAGACTCTGGGAGTGGAGTATGATATCCTGCCGGACAACTTATTACAGGCAGAGGCTGTGCTAAAAAGAGCCATGGAATATATGACCCAAAAACAGGCTCCCTTTGCCCTGGTTATCCGCAAAGACACCTTTGCACCATATGCATTGCAAAGTGACTATCACGCTAAATGTTCTCTCAACCGGGAACAGGCCCTAAAGCTGATTGTTTCAAAACTTGGCACCGATGATATTGTGGTCTCCACCACAGGTAAAACATCCCGTGAATTATATGAGTACCGGAGAGCATGTGGCGATACCCATGAAAAAGACTTTCTCACAGTGGGATCAATGGGCCACTCCTCTCAGATAGCTTTGGGAATTGCCTTGGCTAAACCGCAAAGAACTGTTTATTGCCTGGATGGCGACGGTGCTGCGCTTATGCACTTGGGGGCAATGGCCATTGTGGGGGAACAGGCACCGGCTAATTTTAAACACGTTGTTTTAAATAACTGTGCCCATGACTCAGTGGGCGGCCAGCCTACTGCCGGAGATGTGGTGGGCTTTCCAATGATAGCTAAGGCCTGTGGCTATAAGACTGTACTGCAGGCCCAATCAGAAGAAGATATAATTGCGAAAACGGAAGAACTAAAGCAAGGAGCGGGACCCTCTTTTCTGGAGGTTAAGGTAAATAAAGGTGCCAGAAAAGATTTGGGCCGGCCCAAGACAACGCCAATTGAAAATAAAGAAGCATTTATCAGGTTTCTTAGCAAAGATTAAAGGGGAAAACATGAAAGCCTTAATATTAAATTCCGGAATCGGCAAAAGAATGGGAGCATTAACACAGGACAACCCCAAATGTTTGGTGGAGGTACAGGAAAACGAAACTATTCTTTCCAGACAGGTAAGGGCGCTGTTTAACAATGGCATTACAGAAATTATTATTACCACCGGCCCTTTTGCCGAACAAATCAAAACCTATATGACAGAAAAGTTCCCTCAGGTTCAGGTAGAATACGTATCTAATCCTCGTTATGATTCTACCAACTACATTTATTCCATTCTGCTGGCTAAAGATCTATTAGATGGTGAGCTGGTCCTAATGCACGGTGACCTGGTCTTTGAAGAAATGCTTTTGCAAAAGCTTCTAAGCTCAAAGCAACAAAACACGGTGCTGGTAAACCCCCAGGTAAAACTGCCGGAAAAAGATTTCAAAGCCCGCATTATAGATGAGCGAATTCAAAAGATATCAATAGATATCTTTGGTCCTGACTGTTTCTTTTTGATTCCCATGTATAAATTAAGTTATCAGTTTTTTAGCCGCTGGTTGACTGAGATGGAAGTCTTTAAGCAAGAGGGAAAGCTGGGAGTATATGCTGAAGAAGCCCTGAACGTAATTTTGCCCCAAGTGATTCTTGAGCCTTTCTATTTCCGGCAGGAATTTTGCTCGGAGATAGATAATCTTACTGATTTGTTAAACGTAAGAAATGCCTTATCAGGAACATGATGCCTCATAGAGCAATATAAGGATTCTGTTCCATAAATATTAAGAAAACTATGGTTGTTTTTTGCTGGTATTCATGTATACAATCTAAATAGTATCTATTTCTTATTATTAAGCCAACAAGATTATTGCAAAGTAGCTAATAATACGGATTAAGTAATTATTTCACAAGTATAGCAGGTCCAAGGAGGATATCCCGCTTGGATATAGAAAAATATAGGAAGTTATGTCAGAAAAACGAAAATGAAAATTATTTGCTGGACAAGCTTATTTTCAGGAAGATATCAATTTATGTAACTATTCTCTTTATCAAGCTTGGAATCAAACCCAATCAGGCTACTTTTATCAGTCTGATAGCAGCCTTAGGCAGTCTTTATTTTTTATTATTTAACACCACAGCAATGCTTCTAACCGCCAGTACCCTGATTTTCACCTACTACATTATCGACCATGTGGACGGGGAACTGGCCCGATATTATATTCAAACAGGACAGATGCAGCCCAGTCTTAAAGGCCACTATTTTGATGTACTTGTTCACCGGTACTCTTCAAACCTGATGGTCTTTTTCATGAGTCTGAGCATTTACAACCTTTATGGTTACAAATCGGCGGTACTGCTGGGTTTTATAGCCTGCATTGGTATCAGCTCTTTTCCTAATGTGGTGGCAGCCCATGTCATTGTGGGGAAAATAGCCAATAACAAGAACCTGGTCTTTGAGGATACTGCTGTGCAGGATATTCTCAGTACATTAGAGACTAAATCTCAGCAGATCAAAGATATTCATCACGGCAGCACAATTCAGAAACTAAAAAAACTGATCATTGAATCTTTATTCTTTCCCGGCCATGTGGTGCTATTGGTGCTCATCCTGATTGGAGATGCCTTTCTTGGAGACTTTGCATTCCTGGCTTATCCCTTTAATCTACGGCTGGTGTTTCTGTTGGGAATAGTGCCCCTGTATACCCTTAAGACCGTTATTCAAAGCATCTTATGGCTTAATAAATTCAGCAAGGTAGCTTAACCCTTAGGAAGTGGCAAACTTGGATAAACAGCTAACAGAGGTTCTTAACGTAATACATCAGCATAATATATCCTATTGGTTGGATAGTGGAACCCTTTTGGGTTTGCAGCGTGACGGCCAACTAATGGAGCACGACCGGGATATTGATCTTAGCGTCTGGGATTCTGAAGAAGCTAAAATTAAAGAAATGATTCCTTATTTCCGTCAGGCGGGCTACCAGATTTATTCGGCCTCCTACAAAGGTAAATGCTTTAAATATACATTTACCCCGCATAATCTGCACAAAAACCGCATAATAGACATTGATATCTTCAGAGAGGTGCAGGGGCATGCCTGGTGTCCAATGTATTATTTTAATCTCAATGCAGCCAAAAAGGAAAAGGAAACTGCTAAGAAAAGCAGTCTTTTGGGTGGGCTTAGAAGCGTTATTCGCACAGGGTGGAAGCAGCTTAACACCAGATTTCCCCTGCATGTTAAAATAGATTCCCTTCCCTGGCGAACCTTTGTCAACCTGGGAACCTGGTGGATTCCTAAAACTTATTTTACAAACATTATCTTTGATGACCGCCTGGAAACTTACATACCGCAGGAATGGGAGAGTTATTTGTCATTTAGGTATGGAAACTGGCAGGAGCCCTGCGATGACTGGGTTTTTTACAGAGATGACGGCGGCATTCAGGATGCTGATCCCGGCCTACTTTTGGATTCCCAGTAATAGACGTCTTTAAGCGGGAGTGTTAATTATGAATGTCCTTGTCACCGGAGGAGCGGGATTTATCGGTTCCCATACGGTAGATTTGTGTATAGAAAACGGCCTTAATGTGGTTGTTGTCGACGACTTATCAAAAGGTCGTCTGGAGCATATAAATCAACAGGCCAAGTTTTATAAGTTGGATGTGCGCCAGACAGAATTAACGGCTGTAATGGAGAAAGAAAAAATCGATGCCGTTATTCATCTTGCCGCACAAAGCGACGTGCAAACGTCACTTGTAAACCCCGGATTCGATGCCTCCGTCAATATTTTGGGAACCTTAAACGTCCTGGAGGCGTCAATAAAAACAGGGGTAAAAAAAGTAGTTTATGCCTCTTCGGCCGCGGTCTACGGTGAACCGCAATTCCTGCCCATTGATGAAAAGCATCCGTTAAACGGCCAATCCGGCTATGGATTGAGTAAGCAGGTGCCGGAAAAGTACCTGTCATTAAATAAAACCATACACGGCCTGGACTTTACCGCACTGCGTTATGCCAATGTATACGGTCCCAGGCAGGATGCCGCCGGAGAGGGCGGGGTGGTAGCCATCTTTACAGACAGGCTTCCCCGGGGAGAAGAGACTATCATTTACGGAGACGGAGAGCAAACAAGAGACTTTGTTTACGTGGGGGATGTTGCACAGGCAAACTTCCTGGCTTTGCAAAAAGGATCCGGCCGGATTATGAACGTCAGCACCGGTCAGGGTACCTCGGTAAATGAACTCTACGGCTTAATTACAGAGCTTTTGGGGACAACAAAAGCTCCCGTTTATGCACAGGCAAGAGCGGGAGATATTAGAGATAGTTTTCTGGCTAATAACAGCCTGGGTGAAGAATTGGGCTGGAAGCCGAAAACCGGATTGCGGGAAGGCCTAAGGAGAATGCTGCTGCCTTCACAGCAGCTAAACCAAAAATAGATAGATAAAGATTAAGAGGAGAGTCAAATATGGGGATCAACTCACCGAAAACATGGGTGAACTACGTACAGGCTTTAGGGGATTTGTTAATACTGAATCTGGTATTAGCTTTGGCATTTACCATCCAACAGGACTGGAACTATTTCCTAGCCAGTACAGAATTATATCTTGGCGCGTTAGTTTTTCTAACCATTCTGTCATTTATCCTGTTTAACTTCTACGGACTCTACAACACCATCAACAAAGACTGGACAGATATTCTCACCGCCGTTGTGGTTTCTGTAATGTTTTTGGGATTAGCCATTATTGTAATCAGTTACGCTATCCCTAATTATATCTTCCCACGGCGTGTACTATTTACTTTTGTCATGATTTACGTGCCCGTTATTGTCTTATGGCGCTGGTCGCTACTGATGCTGGAACGAAGAGTAACACCGGCCAAGAAAGTTATTATTGTGGCTGAAGCACACGAAATTGACGGCTTGGTCAGCAAGCTAAACGGCCACGACAGCCTGATGGGTGTAATAACAGACAGCCCACAATCAGAAAGTCCTCACAAAGTATTAGGCACCTTTGAAGAAGTGGAAGAACTGTTCTATATTCACCGGCCTCAGGTAATCCTGATTACCGGTAATGTGCCTGAGGATGTTAAAAGCCGGGTAGCAATGTCATCTTTAAAATACGGGTGCATTATCTATGTGGTACCCAATCTGTATGAGATTATGATTGCCCAGTCCAAGCTGGACCAGTTTAAAGATACCCCGGTATTTCAGATTCGCCTGACCAGAAACCCGGGCAAAGAGTATGTTAAGAGAGCTATTGACTGTGTTGTGGCAGTTATCGGGCTGATTGTTACCCTACCTATTACTTTGCTGACTACTGTGGCAATTAAGGTGACTTCCCCCGGCCCTGTTTTTTATGTTCAGGAGCGGGTGGGCCGTAAAAATAAGTGCTTTATGCTCTATAAGTTCCGCACCATGGTCAACAATGCGGAAGACAAAACCGGCCCTGTTCTGTCCTCCAAAGGTGATAGCCGGATAACTAAAGTAGGAAAGTTATTGCGTCTTACCAGAATCGACGAATTGCCCCAGCTAATCAACGTCCTAAAAGGCGATATGAGCATCGTCGGCCCCAGGCCGGAGCGGCCCTGTTTTGTAGAGAAATTCGATAAAGAGGTGCCCGGCTACGCCTATAGGCACGTAATGCACGCCGGCCTCACCGGTCTTGCACAAATTGCCGGTAAATACAGTACATCTCCTCAGGATAAGCTTCGCTATGACCTGCTCTATGCTAAAGGTTCCTCGCCACTGTTTGATTTGCAGATTATGCTGCAAACCGTAAAAGTCATGATCCACAAAGATAAAGCATCATAACAGGCAGGATAGGTAGTGCTTGCTGGCGTTCGGATTGTGTGACAACTGGAGAACATTTTAGACCTGTAAACCACAAAAGAACAGCCGCGGCTGTTCTTTTGTGGTTTAACCTTCTTCTGTTTCTGCAGCTTGTTCCCAGCGCAGGTACCGCTGAATTGTGTCTTTCATAAACTCCTCATCCAGTCTGACATAGGAAACACGGTCTATCATGGTGGGAGAGCCTTTAAGCTGGATTGCGTTTACTTCCTCCAGATCCAGACGGGCTGCGGTGTTACTAAACCGTAGCAACCGCGGGATTGACATGTCGGTTCGTACATGACGAGCCACATTCTCTAAAAACTGAGGCATCCTTAGAACATTTGTAGATTCCATAATCTCATCAGCAATAGCTTTTAAAAACTGCTGCTGCCGCCGCATCCGGCCAAAGTCCCCTTCGCCGTCCCGACGGAAACGCACATACGACAAAGCCTCAGCTCCGTTAAGCTTCTGTACACCGGGTTGCAGCGTTATCTGCTCTCTGGTATCCGGGTCTCTCACAGTCATACTGCGCTCCACATCTAGGGTAACCCCTCCGACGGAATCAACAATGTTTTGGAACCCGGAAAAGTTGGTAAATACATAGTGATGGATGGGGACCCCTAACAGATTTTCCACTGTAGACCGCATCAGGCTAATGCCCTGGTAGGCCATGGCATGGTTGATCTTGTCCATTCCCCGGTCGGGGATCTCTACCCGTGAATCCCGTGGTATAGAAATAAGTGAAACATCTTCGGTAGCCTCATTCAGGCTCATAACAATAATCGAGTCAGCGCGGCCAACATCACCTGCCGCATCCACACCAATGATTAGGATATTGGTGATGCCCGGCGTTTCTTCAATAGAGGGATCCCTTACGTAATCATCATCCGCCCGGTCATACACCCGGACCCAGACTGAGTAGGCCCACGCAGCACCGGCAAGCAGGGCAAACAACATAACGAAAGCGATGATCCGTTTGGTGTTTCTTTTTTTAGCCATAGCTATCTTCTCCTCTCTACAATAACGGAATAATTATATAAGATTGTGAATGATTTTACAATAACTGTTAAGAGGAATTAATGAGTAAAAATTATGTATCTTTTCTTAACAAATGCCACACAAAAAAGGAAAATACAGACTGTCCCCGAATTAGATATAAGCACTTCTCAAGGATGTGATACTATCAAGGCAATGATACTTGCAGCCGGCTTGGGCACACGGCTGCGCCCACTGACAAACTCTGTGTCCAAACCCATGGTTGAGATGGCAAACAGGCCCTGTATGGAACACGCTGTGCGGTTGTTGGCTAAGTACGGTGTTAAGGATATTGTTGTCAACCTGCACTATATGCCGGAGATTATCCAGGAGCATTTTGGAGATGGTTCTGCTTTTGGAGTGAACATTACTTATTCGTACGAGAAAGAGCTAATGGGTACCGCAGGAGGTTTTAAGCGGGTACAGAAGTTCTTTGGGGACGAACCGGCATTGATTATTAGTGGCGATGCGCTGACCGATGTTAATCTGGAGCAATTATACAAGTTCCATAAAGAGAATGAAGCCATTGCCACATTGGCATTAAAGCAGGTGGCAGATCCCACACAGTACGGTGTGGTGGTACGTGAAGGAAACAAGATTGTACAGTTTCAGGAAAAGCCGAAACTGGAAGAGGCCATCAGCAATCTGGCTAATACCGGAATCTATCTTTTTGACCCCAGAATCTTTGACCATATTCCGGCAGATACTTTTTATGATTTTGGCAAACAGGTCTTTCCCGAGCTATTGGAAAAAGGGGAAAAGATGTGCGGCTATGTAATGAAGGAATACTGGTGTGATGTGGGTGACTTAACGATGTATCGCGAAGCCCATTATGATATGCTGACCGGGGTCGTTAGAGTAGAGCTGCCCGGTAAAGAGCTGCCGGGTAATATCTGGTTTGGAGACCGGGTTTCCGTGCATCCTGACGTTAAGATTGTGGGGCCGGTACTGTTGGGTAACAACTGTACCATTAAAGAAGGGGCCAGGATTTACGGCCCGGTAGTATTGGGAGACAATACAGTTGTTGAAAAGGATGCGGTAATTAAACGCTCCATTCTTTGGGACAATGTGCTGGTACAAAATAATGCTGACTTAGCGGATACCATAGTGGCCAGCCAGTGTTTGTTACCGGAAAACATCATGTTAAAAGAAGAAGTATTGGAACCCAGCATACTTCAGCACGTTTGTGAAGTGGCGGCTACAAAAGAAAAGTAATGGTTACAACCACCCTCCACGGCATCGACCGGGGAGGGTTTGTTTTTGTTGCAAAAGCAGTCTGCGACAAATATTGGCAGGAATAGCAGGAAATACGCGAAAAATACCGAATCTTCAGTAGAGGAAATGGTGGTGGTTAGGTGAAGAAAATATTTATAGGAATAGCTGTTTTAATTATTATTCTTCTAACAGTATTGGCCGTACAAAGTCAAGGGGATTCCGATACCAATAACTTTACTACATACAATACACCTGGTGTGTACGGACCGGAAACAGGCATAGATATTGTTACGGGTGATGTGGTTGTTCAATCGGGCGATGTTAAGCTACAAAACTTGCACATCCAAGGCAGCCTTTACCTTACCGGGTTAATTGAAGGACGAGTGGAGTTGGACAACATCACCGTAGATAAAGTGCTGGCCATAAACTCTTCCGGGGAAACAGAACTCATAATGCATAATAGCACCATTGCTTCACAGTTGGTAAGCTCCGCCACCGGCACTGTGTTTATATCCTCAACAGGAAGTACCGTAGTCGAAGAATTGGGAATACGGACCAGAACCCAGGTTAAACTCTCCGGTGCCTTCAACCGGCTATCGGTAAGCAATGCAGCAAACCTGATACTGACAAATATTAGTTTAGCCAGGCTGGATATTGAGGAGGAAGCAGCAGGAACAATAATAACCTTGAAGGAACCGGTACATATCGCTTACCTCCGCTTAAATGCAGCCACAAATGTCCTTGGCCAAGGTACTGTGGCCCATGCCGAAATACTCTCAGATGGTGTTTGGCTGGAAGCAGAGCCACAGGAGATTAGTTTTGCACAGGGAATTATTTTGTCAGAATCCAGAAATATTACCGGCGATGAATCAGAGGATTCCGACGAAGAAGAACCGAATGATGAGTCGCAATCACCGGTAATTCTCTATGCCATGGAGTCCTTTACCCTCCGCCCGGGTGAGGAAGCTACACAGACTATTTCCACCTCGCCCACCGAGGTAGAGCTCACTGCCACCAGCAGCAATGAAGGTGTGGCAACGGCCACTGTTTCCGGCATGACAGTAACCGTAAACGCCCACGCCCCCGGCAGTGCCAGAATCCTGGTGGCCGGTTCCCACGAAGATTATAGTGATGGTTCAGCTCCCTTTACAGTGACCGTTTCACAGCCCACCGCAGCTACACCTTCTGCTAGCCCAAGGCAGGGAGAAGTGGAGCCGGGTACCGAAATTACACTATCCACCAGTACACAAGACGGCACTATTTATTACACCACCGACGGTTCAGAGCCTTCCACATCCAGTACCCGTTACAGAGCATCGAGCAGGCCGGTGGTTAATCAAAACGGCCTTACTATCCGTGCCATCACAGTTAAAGATGGCTACACAACCAGTAACTCCGCCACTTTTACCTTTACAGTTCCGGAAGAACCGATCCAGGAAGAAGATCAGGCAGAGCCCGAGGAGCCCGACTCCCCGGATGAACCAGAAGAAGAGCCGGAAGTAGATGATGCACAGGAGAACGGAGACAATGACAATGCTTAAAAAAAAGATTCTAATCATTATGGCTGCTGTGATGGTTGTCGCCCTTTTGGCAGGAGCGTATCCTCTGTACACAGCATACAGAACATACCAGGTAATATCCGACCCTCCTGCTGAAAAAGAAGAAGTCACCCAGGAAACTGAAACTGTGGAAAAAGAGCCTGCCAAGCTACTAACCGAACCAACTTACAACCTGCTTGTCTACGGCATAGATACCGGCGAATGGGTAAACGGCACCTACCGTTCCGGTCCGGCCCGCGCAGATACAATCCTTTTGCTGCAGCTTAACCTGGAAGATAATTCAGCCTCCATGCTCTCTATACCCCGGGATACGCTGGTGAAGATTCCCGGACGCGGCGATGATAAAATAAATCATGCTCATGCTTTTGGCGGAGCCGAGCTTTTGGTGGAAACCGTAGAGTCATTTGTCGGCGTGCCGGTAGACTACTATCTACAGGTAAACTACAAATTATTCAGTGAAATAGTAGATGGTATGGGGGGAATCGAGTTTGATTTGGACCGTACCATTTCCGCCCGGGGTATGCGCCTTGAGCCAGGCCCCCAGGTTTTAGACGGTGACCAAGCCTTTGCTGTGGTCAGTTTCCGTAGAGAACGCATGGGAGATATTGGTCGGGTCCAACGCCAGCAGCGTTTTGTCGGCGCTGTGGCACGGGAAGTACGCTCCAGTACACCCCGTCAGTTACTTTCCATACTGTACTCCTCCTGGAAACATGTAAAAACCAATATCTCCATGGCCGAAGCCGCCGAACTGATAACCGCATCCCGCGACATAAAAGAAAGCAATGTTAACCAAGCCATGGTTCCCGGCTGGTTTTATAACAGGTCCGGCATCAGCTACTGGCGGGCAGATGATAAGGAAACCAAAGCTCTGCTGGAAGAATTGTTTTTCCAGCAAACATCAGGTCTATAATCCATAACAAAAGGATATCCTTGTCCCGGATTGAATAAAGTAAAATCACTAAAAGAGGTAACTTTATGAGTTTCATAGACATTCATTGTCATCTTATCCCCGAAGTGGATGACGGCGCGCGCGATATGGACCATGCGCTGGTGCTGGCCCAGTCATTGGTAGCAACCGGCTTTTCCACTGTAATTGCCACCCCACATTATGGCGAAGATTACTCATCCTCATACCAATCCCACATCCAAAAGCAGTACAACTTGCTTGTTGAAAACCTGAAGCAGGAAGGGGTACCTCTTTCTGTTTTTTTAGGCGGTGAAATCCTATTAACCCCACAGGTTCTAGAACAGGCCCAGGCAAAAAAACTCCCCACGCTGCACGATACCCCTTATGTGCTGCTGGAACTTCCTTTTTACCAACCGGTACCCACCTATGCCGGGGAAACAATCTTTCAGCTACAGGCGTTGGGTTATAAGCCTATTTTGGCGCATCCGGAACGGATATTAGCCCTGCATAATAATTATAAACAGTTGGATGAATTCGGGCAGTCCGGAGTTTTATTTCAGATAAATGCCGGCAGTTTGGCAGGCAGATACGGCAAAGCCGCCAAGCACATGGCAGCTGAGCTTCTCAAACGGGGTAGTGTACATTTTCTGGCCACCGATACCCATAATTCAACAGGACCCGGTGACTTCACGAACCTAAAACAGAAATCCGAACTCCCCATCGATGAGTTGGTACATAATAACCCCGCCCGGCTGCTATCCGGTGGTTCCGTGGCTTCTGTACAGCCACCTAAGGCCCCATCGCTGCTGGAAAGATTATGTAAACATTTTTCTTAATAAATTGTTACATCCAGGCAGGAAAATGTAAAAAAATAGCGAAATTGTTATTCGGAACTAAGAGTATTTTGTGTTAAATTGTTAAAGCATGTTAGTTTGTGCTTGGGGCAAATCTGTGTAAACAGGTTGACATCAGGAGATCTTGCTTTCAATGGACTAGGCTGTAAGGATTCAGGATTATGCAACCTGTTTCAACAGAGGCAGGTTGTTTTTTTATCATTTCTTGGGAGTTGATATCTTGTGGAGCAGGAAATTGAGATACGAGAGATAGTAGCCATTGTCTCCAAGCGTTGGAAAGCCATACTGGCACTTTTTATTTTCGCCGTTGCAACAAGCCTTGTTGCCAGCCTCTATTTTATCCAACCGGTTTATGAATCTTCGGCCACACTTCTGGTAGGAAAGCCTACAGAAGGCACACAGGTGGTTATCCAGGACGTACAGCTAAACCGGCAACTGGTTAAAACCTATGAGGAGATCGCCCGCAGCGGTGTCGTTGCCTCTGCTGTGATCCAGGATCTTAATCTGGATATGTCGGTAAATCAATTGCGCGGCATGATAAATGTCCGTCAGGTATCAGATACCGAAATCATCTCCATCAGCGTCAGCGACAATTCGCCGGACCGCGCAGCTTTTCTGGCCAACAGCGTGGCCAATACCTTTATTACCAAAGTCGGCACCATCATGAACCTGGACAATGTCAGCATTATTGATGAAGCGGAGCCCTCAACATCAGCGGTCTCGCCCCGTCCCAACCTAAATGCAGCTATAGCCGGAGTTTTAGCAATTATGCTGGGAGTATTTATGGCCTTCGCCCTGGAGTACATGGACAACACAATCAAGACTCCCAAAGACGTAGAGCAGAATCTCGAACTTCCCCTACTGGGAACCATTCCATTTTTTGAGGGTGAATAGATGAAAAAGAAGAAACGAAAAACCAATACTCATGCCACTGACAATTATTTAGACAAGCTAATTACCAGTAAAAATGCCAAGTCCCCTGTATCTGAAGCCTTCCGGACAATTCGTACCAACATAGAGTTCTCCGATATAGACAAGGACAAAAAAACACTTCTTACCACCAGCGCCACCCAGGGGGAAGGGAAGTCGGTAGTCACCGCCAATCTGGGAGTGACCATGGCCATGGCGGGTAAACGGGTCCTGATTCTCGATGCCGACCTACGCAACCCAACCATGCACAAAATCTTCAATGTCCGAAATAATGTGGGTATCACAAACCTCCTACTTAACGGCTCAATCTCTTTGGAAGAAACTTTAGTATCGCCACGACCCAACCTTTATTTTCTACCATGCGGCCCTCTCCCACCCAATCCGGCAGAACTTCTGGGGTCAAAGAAAATGCGGGACTTTATAACCAGCCTGGAAGAGCACTTTGACATAATCCTGGTTGACGCCCCCCCGGCTCTGGCCGTAACCGATGCGTCGGTCCTGGCCAGCTACTTAGACGGTGTGATCCTGATAGCAGCTTCAGGACAGGCTCCCCTGGAACAGGTGGTTGCCGCCAAAGAACAACTTTTGAAAGTAAAAGCCAATATCCTCGGAGTAGTTTTAAACAAAGTACCCCAAGGTAACGGCTCCTACTACTACCATTACCACTACGGGCAGTAGTACCAAGCTTACTGACGTGCGTAACAGCTTTCCGGTAAGGCTTAGTTTACTATGGAATTATTAGGAGGTAAAAAATGGGTCATCCCAGCAGAAAAAGGTTGCGGGAGAACAAAAAAAGAGAACAAAAAGAAGAAATGCTCAGTCGCAAGAATGATTATAATGTTGTGGATTTGACTCCACACAATGCCATAGCATTGGCACATTTTAAAAAGCGTTACTTTAAGTTTAAGTAAGTAATCCCGGATAACACCGTTGTTATTCCGGGTTTCTTTATAAATCCATTAGAGAGGAGGGGTCTTATGGACTTCAAAATCAACCGCTGGCAATTTATCTTAATGATTATCGACCTACATCTTGTTGCCCTGTCTTTATATGCTGCCCTGCAACTACGCTTTGATTTTGCCATCCAACAACCCTATCTGGCCCTCTATTTCCAGCAAGTAATACCTCTAACCATCCTTGCAATAGCCATCTTCTACCTACTGGGCCTTTATCGTCGACTCTGGCAGTACGCCAGCATAGGAGAACTGGCACTCATCGTCTTTTCAGTCTCCATCGCCTACATACATATCTATTTATACACCCGCTTCTTTGTTCAACCATTCCCCCGCAGCTCATACATAATTGCCTGGATTCTAAGCATCGCACTAATTGGCGGCACCCGCTTTGCCATTCGCTTTCTACGACGTACAAACAATAATTGTCATTCAGAATGCGAAACCCGGGTACTCATCGTCGGTGCAGGTTGCGCCGGTACCATGGTCCTAAAAGAATTGCAAAACCATTACTATGCCCGCCTGCCCAAGCCCGTTGGTTTTATCGATGACGATAAAGCAAAGGAGCGCTCCATCATCCATGGTGTAAAAGTGCTGGGCCCACGCCAGGATATACCCCAAATCGTAGAAACTCACAACGTAGATGAAATAATTATTGCCATGCCTTCAGCACCCAAAGATGAAGTCCGGGAAATTGCCCGAATCTGCAGCAAGCTGCCGGTAAAGGTCAGTATACTGCCCGGCGTTTACGAAATTCTAAGCGGCGATGTATCAATCAGCAAAATCCGCCCCGTGGAAATCGAAGACCTCTTAGGCCGCCAGGAAGTTAAAATTAACCTCACGGAAATAGCCTCGTACCTTAAAAAAGAAACCGTACTGGTAACCGGTGCCGGCGGCTCCATCGGATCCGAACTCTGCCGCCAAATCACCCGCTTCCAGCCAGATACACTAATTCTCCTGGATCACACCGAAAACAGCGTCTACGATATAGAGATGGAATTGCAAAAAAGAAACCTGCCCTGCGAAATCATCCCCGTGGTAGCAGATATCCGTGACCGCAAACGTATCGACCTAATCTTCTCAACCTACAATCCAACAGTAATCTTCCACGCCGCCGCCCACAAACACGTCCCCCTCATGGAAGCCAACCGTACCGAAGCCATCAAAAACAATATCTTCGGCACCAAAAACGTTGCCGAAGCAGCCCACAAGTACAACGCTAAAAGCTTCCTCCTCATTTCCACAGATAAAGCGGTCAACCCCACCAGCGTCATGGGCGCCACCAAACGCATAGCAGAAATGGTAATCCAGATAACCTCCAGAAAATCAAATACCCGCTTCTGCGCCGTACGCTTCGGAAACGTCCTGGGCTCCCGCGGCAGCGTGATCCCCCTCTTTAGAAAACAAATCGAAGCAGGTGGGCCGGTAACAGTAACCTCCCCGGAAATGACTCGCTACTTCATGACCATCCCCGAAGCAGTACAACTGGTAATCCAAGCCGGCGCCATGGGTGAAAAAGGAGAAATATTCGTCCTGGACATGGGCGAACCGGTAAAAATCACCGATCTGGCCCACGATCTCATCCGCCTCTCCGGCTTCGAACCAAACAAAGACATACATATCTCCTACACCGGTATCCGCCCCGGCGAAAAACTCTACGAAGAGCTACTAACCAACGAAGAAGGTAACAAAACAACCAAACACACCCGCATCTTCATCGCCAAAGCCACCGACATGACCACCATCGGCTTCCGCCAGGAAATGGCCCACCTTAGTAAAATACTAAAAGAAGACCTAATGTCTCACAACAGCCACTTCACCGAAATATTCCAGGAAAAACAATGGATAAAAGATACCAAGGTCACCCATTTCCCAATAAAGCAGCTGGAGCGATAATCTTAATTGGTATTTAGCGAAGTAGATGCAAATTATTGGAATGCGCTATGAATTTATAATGAGAAGTGTAGGGAAATGCACGCCGCGACACTTGGCGTGCATTTTTCTCACCTGTATGTTCAATTTTAAGAGCTTTAAGAGGGAGTATTAGCCTAATGACAAGTAAGAAAAGAATTTATCTTTCATCACCCCACATGAGTGACAAAGGATATGAAATGCAATATATACAGGAAGCGTTTGATACTAACTGGATTGCCCCTCTAGGTAATAACGTCAATGAGTTTGAAAATGAACTGGCTGCCAAAGTCGGCTGTAAAGCAGCTGCCGCACTTTCTTCTGGAACAGCAGCTATTCATTTAGCACTAAGAGCCGCAGGGGTTGGTGCAGGAGATATTGTGTTTTGCCCCTCACTAACTTTCTCGGCGACGGCTAACCCAATTATTTATCAGAATGCAATTCCTGTTTTTATAGATAGTGACTACGAGACATGGAATATGTGCCCTAAAGCTTTAGAGGAAGCCTTTCATAAGTATCCAGAAGTAAAAGCGGTTATAGTCGTCCACCTCTATGGCTTGTCTGCTGATATGGATAAAATTGTTGAGCTATGCAAGAAGCATAATGTTGTTCTAGTAGAAGATGCCGCTGAAAGCTTAGGTACTTATTACAAAGGAAAACATACCGGCACCTTCGGAGACTACGGTTTTTTTTCATTTAATGGGAATAAAATAATTACTACTTCAGGTGGTGGCATGTTAGTCTCTGATGATGAAGAGAGAGTTGCAAAGGTGCGGTTTTGGTCCACTCAGTCCAGGGACCCGGCAAGGCACTATCAGCATAGCGAATTAGGGTTTAATTACCGTATGAGCAATGTTGTTGCTGGGATTGGGAGAGGGCAGCTTAGGGTTTTAGATGAGAGAGTAGAGAAGAAAAAGTATATATATGAGTTTTATAAGAGGGAGCTAGGTGGACTTAATGGTGTTGAGTTTATGCCTGTTAATGAGTGGAATGAGCCTAATTACTGGTTGAGTTGTATGACTTTGAGTGGGCAAGTTAGGCCTTTGGATATTATGGATGCTCTGGAAGCCGAGAACATTGAGTCTAGGCCAATTTGGAAACCGATGCACTTGCAGCCTTTCTTTGAGAAATATAATTGTGTTGGTGGGGTTGTGTCGGAGAAGTTGTTTGAGGATGGGGTTTGTTTACCGTCTGATACTAAGATGACGGATGGGGATTTGCAGAGAGTTTGTGAGATTATTAAGGGGTTGTGGAAATAGATGCAAACTGAAATCAGGCCAAACATTCAGCCATCATTTCAACCGGCTAAGGGTGGAATATACAAAAGGTATTTTAAGAGGCCGATGGACTTTGGGCTGTCTTTGATTGCAATTATAGTTTTAAGTCCTGTTTTACTAGTCGTGGCTTTCTTGGTAAGAGTTAAGTTAGGCAGCCCAGTGTTGTTTAAGCAGAAAAGACCAGGGCTAAATGAAAAGATTTTTACTATGTATAAGTTCAGGACAATGACGGATGGGCGGGATGAGAATGGTGAGTTGTTGCCGGATAGTGTGAGGTTAACAAAGTTTGGGAGGTTGTTAAGGGAGACGTCTTTAGATGAGCTGCCTGAACTTTTCAATATTTTAAAAGGTGATATGTCGCTTGGAGATTCAATAGAGATAAACCACTATATAAGGGGTTATATAGGCCGCATAACCACAATATATGGTATATGAGCGGGGTTTTTTTATCTTTTGAGCATTAATGAGGCGTGGACATGCTAAAGAGATAACCCTACAAACCGCTTGATATCAAAGGTTTCAGCGATTTAAGAGTATATTTTAAACTTGATTATAAGAGTTTTGGGTAACCATAGCTTTTTAAATAGAATTACGAGGAGCAAGGATTATTTGATTGTTCCTTCTATATCGCCATAGCGAAGTTAAACCTAATAGAAAATGTGAGGTGTGGATCATGAATAAGAACTTATTGATTTTAGGTGCAGGTGGACATGGCCGCGTTGTGAAGGAGATTGCAGAAGCAATGGGCGTGTTTGATAAGATTGATTTTTTGGACGATGAGAATTCAGATATTGCAATTGGAAAATTAAGCGATAATGAAATATTTGCAGGTGAGTACAGCTATGCTTTCCCTGCTCTTAGTGATAGCGAGCTTCGTATGACATGGATAGCAAGACTTGAAGAGAACTGTTATACCACCCCTGTGTTGATTCATCCTACTGCCTATATCAGTCCTTCGGCATCAGTTTATCCTGGATCAGCTGTCTTGCCTAAGGCTATGGTCAATACAAATTCAGTTATTGAGAGAGGCTGTATCGTAGGTTTAGGTGCTATTGTAGATCATGATACATTCATTGGGTTTGGATGTCATGTAGACTGTGGAGCCATCGTCAAAGCCCATTGCATGGTGAAGGCCAATACGAAGATTGATAGTGGAGCCGTGTATAAGCGTGATGATATGCCAACACCGCAGGAATTTATGGAAGCGAATGGGTTTTCCTTTGGAGTAGGTGTGTGAAATGTATTTAAGAGTTAAGAGGGCAACTGATTTTATACTTGCGTTAATAGGCTTGATTGTATTATCGCCATTATTTTTACTACTCATCATTGCGATAAAGATAGATTCGAAAGGTCCTGTTTTATTCAAACAGAAGAGAGTTGGAATTCATAAAACACATTTTAATATCTTGAAGTTTCGAACCATGAGAATTGATACGCCTAAGGATACTCCGACACACCTGCTTGAAAATCCAGATCAGTACATTACAAAAATGGGTAAGTTTCTGCGAAAGACCAGTCTCGATGAGCTTCCACAGATTATCAACATACTTCGGGGAACCATGTCAATAATCGGTCCCCGCCCTGCCTTATGGAACCAGTATGACCTGATTGAAGAGAGAGACAAGTATGGTGCCAATGACATGCCCGTAGGACTCACTGGATGGGCGCAGATAAATGGTAGAGATGAGCTTCCTATTGAGGTTAAGGCAAAGCTTGATGGAGAGTATGTTGAGAAGATAGGGTTTTTAATGGATGTTAGATGCTTCTTTGGTACTATTTTTAGCGTCCTGAAAAGTGATGGGGTTGTTGAAGGTGGGACTGGGGCAAAGAAAGAGATTTCTGCTACAAAGGAAGAAGAGAAGACAGTGAAATACTAGGGGTGAGCAGATGTTATTAGTGACCGGAATTACAGGACATACAGGCAGATATTTCTTACAAGAGCTTATTGATCATAAATATGAAGGGGCAATCCGCTGCATTGTTAGAGAAACATCTGACACCTCAAGGCTTGATAACAGCGGATTAAATATTGAGAAGGTTTATGGGGATATCCATGATGAAGCATTCCTAGATGAAGTAACGAAAGGTGTAGATAGAATTGTACATATCATCAATATTAGGCATACGCTTAGAGTTTTAAATGCTGCTATTAAGAATGATGTTAAGCGAATCGTTAGTGTTCATACAACAGGCATCTTTTCTAAATTCAGGATTGCTTCTGAAGAATATGTAATAATCGAAAGAGAAATTATAGAGCTTCTTACCAAAAATGATATCAGCATGACAATATTGAGGCCAACTATGATTTATGGTGATGTGTGCGATAGGAATATGAGTAAGTTTATAAAGATGGTTGATAGATTTAGAATCTTTCCTGTTATTAATCATGGGAAAAGTTTGATTCAGCCAGTCAATGCCAGAGATTTAGGCAAAGCTTACTATGATGTATTAATGATGCCTGCTAAAGAAGCTAAATCAGAATATATTTTATCAGGCGAAAAGCCTATCACAATGCGTGAAGCATTTAACTTGATTAGTAATAACTTAGGCAAGAAAACAATGTTCTTAAGCTTTCCACTTGGATTTGGTGTATTCCTGGCTAGAGCAATAAAAGGGATTACATTTGGAAAAATTGATTATATCGAACGAGTTCAAAGAATGGGTGAAGACAGAAGCTTTTCACATGAGGAAGCAGCAGCCGACTTTGGATTTAAACCAGAATCTTTTGAAACTGGTATTGCGAGGGAAATTAGAGAATATTTAGGAAGATAGTGGGTGTGCCGTAATGGGGAAGAGAATTTTAATTTTATCAAATCATTTTATAACCTTATACAATTTTAGAAAAGAAATGATACAGAAGCTTAATGAAAAAGGGCATGAAGTTTTTATATCGATGCCTAGGTCAGATGATAACAAGTTCTTTACCGACATTGGTTGTAAGATTATTGAAACACCAGTTGAACGAAGAGGAATTAATCCTGTTAAAGATATCAGGCTAGTCCTGAAATATATAAGAATAATGAAAGCTGTTAAACCAGATATTATTTTCTCCTACACCATAAAACCTAATATCTATGGATCTATAGCTTCAAATATTACTAAAAATAAGCATGTCAATAATATCACTGGTACCGGCGGGACTTTTTTGAAAAGAAACTTTGTGAGTGAAGTTGCGAAGCTTCTTTATAGGTTCTCTATTAAGAAGTCTTACAAGGTTTTTTTTCAGAACAGTGGAGACAAAGATCTATTCGTAAAGAATAATATGGTGAAAGATAATTATGCTATGCTTCCTGGATCTGGTGTGAATTTAGGCCAATTCAAAGTCAGTGTCCTTCCTTCAAATGATGAAATTAACTTCATTTTCATGGGAAGAGTCATGGAATTGAAAGGTATAGATCAGTACTTGGAGACCGCAAGAGTAGTGAAAGACGAGTATCCAAATACGAACTTCTACATTGCAGGGTTTATTGAAGAAGAAAAGTACAAGTTAATCATCGATGAATATAACTCAAAAGGGATCATTGATTACATAGGATTCCAGAAAGATATAAAATCTTGGATTGAGATGTGTCACTGCACAATCCTGCCTTCTCATGGAGGAGAAGGTGTGCCAAATGTACTTCTTGAATCTGCAGCTATGGGAAGAGTATGTATCGCTTCTAAGATAAATGGTTCTAAAGATGTCATTGATGATGGAGTGACCGGTTATTTGTTTAATACTAGAAGCTCGGATGACTTAATAGATAAGGTGAAGAGATTCTTAAACTTAAAATTTGAGGAGAAGATTCAGATGGGACTAGCCGGTAGAGCAAAGGTTGAGAGGGAGTTTGATCGACAGATAGTGATTGATGCTTATTTAGATGAGATCAATAAATTGCATCATAAGAGGATTTGATGATATGAATAAAACAATTAGAGTTCTACACGTATTCGGTCGCCTAGATTCAGGTGGAGCTGAAAGTAGAACTATGGATATCTATAGAAAAATTGATAAGACTAAAGTTCAATTTGACTTTGCAATTCATACAGATGATAAGTGTTTCTTTACAGATGAAGTTAGCGCGTTAGGTGGTAAAATATATTGCTTTCCAAGATTTAATGGTAAGAATTATTTTGATTATAAAAGAGCATGGAATCTATTCTTCAAAGAACATCCAGAATATAAAATTGTTCACGGACATCAAACTAATACGGGATTTGTTTACTTGAATGAAGCTAGGAAAAATAATGTGCCAGTAAGAATTGCACATGCAAGAAATTCCAATAAAGAAAATATCATAAAGAAATATATCTGTAAATTGACCAAATTATATGCCACACATTTATTTGCAGTTTCACAATTGGCTGGTATCAGCGAGTTCGGACGAGATGTAGTAGACAAAGGGTTTGTAAAAATTATCCCAAACGCGATTGAAGCATTGAAATATTCATTCGATAAAGAGATGAGAGATATTAAGCGAAAGGAACTGGGCATTGAAAACAAGTTTGTTGTTTCTCATATTGGCAGATTCCATTCCCAAAAAAACCATTCATTCCTATTAGAAACGTTCAAGCTGATAGTAAAGAATAATAAAGATGCTGTACTGGTGTTGATTGGAGATGGCCCTTTGAGGAATGAAATTGAACAGCAGATTTCTGATTTTGGAATTGACCATTCAGTTATTCTTACAGGGATACGGACGGATGTTCCTGAACTTCTTCAAGCGATGGATATTCTTCTTTTTCCATCTCATTTTGAAGGCTTGCCCGGAGTTGTGCTTGAAGCTCAAGCGGCAGGATTGCCGTGCGTGATATCAGACAAAATTACGAATGAAGTGAAAATAACTGATCTGGTGGAATATGTATCACTTGATAAGAGTGCAGCGTACTGGGCAGAAAAGGTGATGAAATTTTCGCAAAGCCTTGAACGTAGAAATACTTATAACGCAATTGTAGAAGCAGGATATGATACTGAAGCAGTAGCCAACTGGTATCAGGATTTTTATATAAAAACAAATAAAACATAATAACTATGTGATCATATAGGAGCATGCTGGAATGATTTCTATAATAAAAAAATATGTGTTGTCTATTTCTTGCCTTCTAAACAATAAGTTGAATAAAAAAACACTGACTAAGCTTTCTAAAAAGAAATTTATCCGCAACGTGTTTACAGTGGCGTCAGGAACAGCCGCAGCGCAGGGCATAACCATGCTCTTTGCTCCAATTATTACAAGGCTTTACGGACCGGAGGCGTTTGGTGTTCTTGGTGTGTTTACATCAATGGTCGCTATCGCTACTCCCATTGCAGCGTTAACATACCCTATTGCTATCGTATTGCCGAAAGAAGATTCTGATGCTAAAGGTTTGATACGATTATCACTTTATATCGCAGTAGCGATGTCTGCCCTGGTAGCATTGCTGTTTATTTTCTTTGGTGATACGGTTGTAAGCGTGCTCCAAATCCAGGTTTTGTCACCATACTTGATGCTAATACCACTGGTGATGGTCTTTGCTTCCGGCCTTCAAGTCACACAGCAATGGCTAATCCGAAAAAAACAGTTTGCTGTAAGGGCAAAAGTCGCTGTTGCGCAGGCACTTGTGGTCAACGGTACAAAATCAGGATTTGGTTTGTTTCATCCTATTGCGGCCACTTTAATAATCATTGCAACACTTGGACATGCATTACATACATTGATGCTCGTTTGGGGTGCAAGGATTGTTAGGCAAGATATAAGTTCAGAAGAGGAACAGAATAAAAAACACTTACCTACACCCCTACGATCACTTGCAAAAAAATATGATGATTTTCCTAAATACCGTGCACCAGAAGTATTCATAAACGGAATCTCGCAAAGTCTTCCGGTATTGATATTGACGGCTTTCTTTGGGCCAGCAGCAGCTGGGTTTTATGCCATTGGAAAAAAAGTACTAAAATTGCCAACTGAATTAATCGGTAATGCGATTGGAGATGTTTTTTACCCACACATCGCCAGCGCAGCGCATAATCATGAAAAAATTGCGAAGATCTTAAAAAAAGCAACGTTATCGTTAGTCATAGTGGGTATTGTACCATTTGGTATCGTGTTCATCTTTGGGCCGATCTTGTTTCAATTTGTCTTTGGTGCAGATTGGATAGTAGCAGGTGAATATGCAAGATGGATGGCACTGTGGTCCTTCTTTGCTTTCGTCAACAAGCCGAGTGTAAAAACCTTGCCAGTCTTGTCAGAACAAAAATTTCATTTAAATATATCTGTTATTAGTATTGTTGCTAGATCGGTGGGTTTGTTGGTTGGAGCATATTTGTTACAAAATGATTTGGTGGCTGTAATTCTCTATAGTTTAGCAGGAGCTGTAGTCAATATAATTCTTATTGCTGTTACGATTCACAAAAGTCGACATTTTGACAGAGGCAATAAAGCTAAATAAATTCTGGATAGGGTAGCTGAAATTAACAGAGGGCATCTGAATACTGTATTTAAAGGTGGAAGAAAAAATGACCAATTTAATTTTAATTATTAAAGAAATTTACAAACATGGATATACAGCCATCGATAGAATAACAGGTTATCCATTTCAAAAAAGGAAGTTTTATAAACGTCATGGCTATCCTTTGGATTTGAAAAATCCTAAAACTTTCAACGAAAAAATTGTGTGGAAAAAAATTAACGACAGGAATCCTCTATTGCCACTCACAGCTGATAAACATAGAGTTAGAGAGTATATTATCGAAAAACTAGGAGAAAAAGATGGCAAAGAAGTATTGGTCCCTTTGCTGTATGTGACGGATAATCCTAAAACTATTCCTTTTGATGAACTTCCGACAAAGTATATTATCAAGTCGAATTTTGGTTCGGGACAAAATCTTATTATTGATGAAAACTCAACATATACAAAAAAAGAAATAATCAATAAATGTAAGAAGTGGTTGCAGAAATCATATGGTGTCATGTATCATGAATGGGCTTATCAGAAGATTGAACGAAAAATTGTGGTAGAAGAATTATTGCTAGATGAAAATGGTAATATCCCTAAGGACTTTAAATTTTTTGTTTTTAATGGAAAGTGTGAAATGGTGCAGGTTGACTCCGATCGTTTTGAAGAATCGGCGAGAACATTAACTTTATATACACGAGAATGGAAAATTATACCTGCAACAAAGTCAATGCAAAAACAAGGAAATGAAATATCAAAACCATTAGCATATACTCGCATGCTTGAATTAGCTGAATTACTCGGCATGAATTTTGACTTTGTTCGAGTTGACCTTTATGCAATAAAAGACAATATTTATTTTGGCGAAATGACGCATTACCCAAAGTCAGGTATGGGGAAGTTTACACCACAGTCATTTGATTTGGCTCTAGGCCATAAGTGGAGGATAGCTCCCCGCTACTGGGAATAAAGTAAAAAGAATATGAAGAGCACAAGGTGAACTAAATTTTCGAAGAAGGTGAAATATGTCAAAGATGCTTATGGTCTGCTTTCGAGACGTTTCCGAAACAGATAAACTGATTCATAAACTCAATAAAATGAATGAAAGACTGATTCCAGATAATATTACTGCAGCAGATCCGAAAATAATCTTCTCTGACCGGAAGCTGATGATGGCTGTATATAACCCGAACAGCACCGTTGAGGTGTTGCAGGATCAGAGAGGCCTATGCCTTGGGAAGGTTTTTGAAGACGAAACTTGGAATAAACCAAGTTCAGTTTCCCCGGATGGCACATATGCACTGATTCGTAGCAATGAAAGCAATGTGGAAGCTGTGACGGATACAGTGGGTTCTAGAACCATGTGGTATTATATGGATCAGGAAAAATGGATTGTATCGACATCACAACGTGCAATTGTGATGATATTAGGGCGCTTTGAATTAAATGAAAAGGTAATTCCGTGGATGCTTTCAGCAGGAAACCTTGGCCCGAGTTTCTCGTGGGATAAAAGAATAAAGTGTATCCCTGCCAATTCAATAGCAAGGCTTGACAGGAACGCGTGGGAGTTGAAAATACTTACAGAGGAATTAGAGTTCAACCAACTAGATCTGTCCGATGATGAACATGAATTTCGTTTGAAGGAAGCCATCGAAAGCACACTCAACAGTATTCAAATAAACCCTGACCACTGGGTGCTTCCATTATCGGGAGGCTATGATAGCCGTGCGCTGTTGCTCTTTCTTAAGGAAAAATACAATCTTGAGACAATAACGTGGGGTACAAAAGCTGCTCGCACTCAAAGATACAGTGATGCTCAAATTGCGAAAGAACTGACTGATAACCTTGGCGTTAAGAACACTTATTTTGAATTGGATAACACATATAGAGATGCGAAGATAATTTTAAATCGATTTATTGAAAATGGTGAAGGTCGCATAGACCATCTATCAGGGTACATGGATGGATTCGATGTATGGAAAAGATTGCATGACAGTGGGATCGAAGGAACCATCAGAGGTGATGTACCATGGCCTACTAGTTATCCATTAAATGAAAAAGATTTAAGATTCATGTCTGGATTGAGTTTGTGGAGTGATTTTGAAAACTTGCCAAAACTTATTGATTTAAAGCTGCCAGATCAAACTAGACCTGAAGCATTTCTAAAAAAAGAAAATGAATCACTTGATAGTATGAGGAGCAGGCTTTATCAATGCGAAAGGACTCCTCTTGTTTTAGCTGCTTTAAATGACTTAAAGACGCCGTATATGGAGACGATGAGTCCACTATTATCTAAAAGAATCATACAAGTAACAAGAACACTACCAAATCATATGCTCAGTAACAAAAATGTATTTAAAAAAATTGTTAACGAATGCAACCCATCAGTGGGTTATGCAAAATATAATGCTAACCAAAAATTAGCACATATTGTACATACTGCGTCAATGACAGAGGCATTTTTTCTAGAAATAATCGAGAATGGCAATCGTGTGTTTTCTGAAGAATATTTGAGGTTTATTACTGATAAGCTGCGCAGTAATCGCAGAGGCAGCTGCATTAAATATTTAAAGATTGCAAAGTTGTGGATAAGCCCCTATATTTCAAAAAAAATTAAGACACAAATCAGAAATCACGTCACAAAGCAAAACATAGATTATCATGTTTTAGCCTTCAGAACAGTGATCATCATTAAAATGAACAAGTTGCTGCAGGAGGATGAGACTTTCCTTCGATAAGGATGCTCGCACTAAAGTTAGTTTCAGATTATATGAATGAGAAATTGAAAATAGAATGGAGCAAATAAATGGTATTAGCAGAAGAAAAAATAAAAATAAAGATATTTTTCTTTCTATCAAACCTGTCGGGTGGCGGTGCTCAACGCACAATGGTTAATTTACTGAAAAGCATTGATAAAAAAAGTTTTACGCCAACACTGGTATTGTTAGATTATGACCCAAACGATGCTTATGCTTCATTAATTCCAGACGACGTTGAAATAATTAATCTCAATTCGAGAGGCAGATATGCGGCCTGGAAGATTAAAAAAATTATTGAATCCAAACACCCGGACAGACTCTTTTCAACCCTGCCACAGGTGAACTTTGCGGTGTGGTTGGGAAATAAGATATCGAATAGGAAAGCAAAACTTATTCTCAGGGAAACAAACTATCGAGAAGAAGGAATCAATACAACTGCTTTGAAACAAAAACTATATGGGATCATTTATCGGGAAGCAGACAAAGTCATTGGATTATCTGAAGGTGTTAGCGAACACATGGTAGAAAAGTATCAGCTAGACGCATCAAAAGTAACCAGAATATATAACCCGGTTGATATAGAGAGCATAAAGAGGAAAAGCCTGGAAACATGTGAAATATCCTACACCAAAAAGTTCAAAATGATTGCCTGTGGAAGACTCGCAAAACAAAAGAACTACCCACTCCTGATTAAAGCGCTTGGCAAACTTAAAGATAAAGACTATGACGATTTCGAATTATTTATCATGGGTGAAGGCCCGGATGAAAAATATATAAAGAGAATGATCAGCGACTATGGTTTATCTGAAAATATCAAGCTGATAGGTTTTCAGATAAACCCATATGCATATATGAGACAGGCTGACTTATTTATTTTATCATCCTTATGGGAAGGATTTGGGCATGTTATTGTGGAGTCTATGGCCTGCGCAACACCAGTATTGGCGACGGATTGTCCCCATGGACCGCGGGAGATTCTTAAGGATGGAGAATATGGATGGTTGGTGCCTAATGATGATCCTCATCAGCTCTCCATAGAATTGGAAAATCTCATATATGAGCATGATAGAATTAGACAAATGTCAGACAAAGTATATGATAGAGCAAGAGACTTCGATGTTAAAAATATAGTTCGGCAATATGAAACGGTTTTTAAGAAATAAATGAAGGTAATATAAAAAATTGATGGGTTTGTGCTACCGTAACCATGGATTAGCTAATCGAAGAATTCATCGAGAAAGGAGGTTCCTATGAACTTAGGAGAATATGCTTTGCCAATAGCAATATTATTGTGTGGGTTCATATTACTAGCAGAATCAGTTCGGAATCAAAAAAGGTTTCAGATCGATTTATTGTTTGGCGTTAGCATTATTTACGCAATCTGTTTTGGCATAGTGCCAATTTTTATTTTCTCAGTCGATCTAACCTATTATTCTGATATGCACTGGATTAGACGTATACCGCTTAACGATACGGGGTATTTGCTTGCGTCAATTACCAGCTTTTTCGGTTATGCTGCAATCATAACTGGCTATTATACAGCCAAAAAAGTTAGAATCACAAAAAAGAGTCAAACACAAACCGCCAAGGATTCAAAAGAAAAATCTGAAACCAGTTCTTTTTTTCCTGAAAAAAAAGTTGCTGTTATTGCGATGTTTCTGTTTATTCTTGGAACGCTCTCCTTACTTATTTATGTGAATTCAATAGGTGGGATAAAAACTGCTCTGGAAACAGCGACACTATATAGAAGTGGAAGGGGACCTGTCTCTTCACGATGGCTTTTTCTGAAAAACCTTGCACCAGTAGTGATGATTGCTTCGTATATTTTTTATGTATTGATGTATGAGAAAAGAAAGAAACGCAAGTATTATACCATGATGTTTGGTCTGTCATTCGTAATTTCATTGTATTTGTTAATGCTCTTATCTGGAAGGTTGTCTATGGTAAGGTATATAGTGATTTTCCCACTTTTTGGTGTTTTATATAAAAATCGAGGGCAGGGTAAGTTTATTATTTTCAGCACTGTGGTTGCATTAGCCATTATTATATTTGGTAATCCACTCTTCCGTGCGTTTAGTAATCCAAACCAGTTTTTTTATTACCTGCAGTCATGGGAAATAAATATTGGTGAAATATCACGTTTGGTGTTGATGGAGTTTTCATTTCCTTATATCAATCTAGTAAATTTATTAACAGTGGGTAGAGAAGTTTCTTTTAGATTTTTCTCCGATATTTTTATTGGTACTGCCACCCTATTGCCTCAAAGCCTTTTAGGCATTCAATTGCCAGACACTTTGTCAAGAGTTAACACAAATTACTTTGGAACTTTTGGCACCATACCTGTTGACTTATTATCATTCGGATATTACAGTCTCAGTTTACCAGGAGTTATTATTGTGACATTTACATTTGGTGTTATCATTCGTATTTTTGATTCTATCTTTCCACCTCAGAAAACTGCTTTGGAATCAATTCTCAGAGCAGCTTGGATTGTTTTTCTTTCCTTTAGGGTGATGTATGGAGACATAAGCTTAGTTATGCAAGGTGGGTTTGAGTTGTTTGTAGGGACAATACTAATTGTAATGATCAGAAAAAAATATCAAGAAAAGAATATTCTTAATGCTTAATGCAGATATTTAAGATCCACTTAAAAAAATTGATATTATTGGCATTAGGAAGCAGATACATACTCAAAGATGATAGGGTTGTGTTTCAATTCAAGCAAAGAAATCGGAGGTATAACAAAAATGAAAATATTAGTCACTGGTGCGGCCGGTTTCATTGGCTTTCACCTATCAAAAAAATTACTAGATCAATCCTATCAAGTAATTGGGATTGACAGCTTGAACGACTATTATGATCCAAGTCTTAAGCAGTCAAGACTTGATATCTTACGAAAGTGCAACAACTTTAATTTTCATAAGGTAGATCTCAAAGACAAAGCTGAAGTAGATAATATCTTCGAAACCTACCAACCTACACATGTCATAAATTTAGCAGCTCAAGCAGGAGTGCGGTACTCTATTGAGAATCCCTATGCTTATGTGGATTCGAACTTAACTGGCTTTATGAATATCTTAGAGGCATGTAGAAACTACCCAGTTGAGCATTTACTTTATGCTTCATCCAGCTCGGTATATGGCGGCAACAAAGTGGTGCCTTTCTCCACGAATCATAATGTAGATCATCCTGTTTCACTTTATGCTGCAACTAAAAAATCAAATGAATTAATGGCGCACACTTATAGCCATCTTTATGGTATCCCAACTACAGGTCTTAGATTTTTCACTGTTTATGGCCCGTGGGGACGACCGGATATGGCCTATTTCTCCTTTACAAAAGACATTCTGAAAGGAACACCGATCAAAGTCTTTAATCACGGGAAAATGGAGAGAGACTTTACTTATATTGATGACATCGTCGAAGGTATTGTCAAGCTCATTGATAAGGTTCCTACTGCTAACAAAGAGTGGGATGAAAGCAAGGACGATTTAAGCACAAGCTTTGCGCCTTACAAGATATACAATATTGGCAATAACAACCCAGTGCAACTCATGAGATTTATCAACGCATTAGAATCTGCTCTAGGTAGAGAAGCTGAGAAAGTCTATGTGGATATGCAGCCAGGGGATGTTCATAGAACCTATGCTGATGTATCTGACCTTGAAAGAGACATTAATTTCAAGCCGAGTATAAGCATTGAAGATGGACTTGCTAAGTTTGTGGATTGGTACAAAGAGTATTATAAAGTCGGTGAGTAAGAGTTGAGTTGAAATTTATTGAGAGATTATTAGGGGACTCAGTAAATAAACAAATGTATGTCGTTTTTGAATATGGGGGAGGGGAAACTTAAAATGAAAATAACAATCGCTGGAACGGGCTATGTTGGTCTGTCTAATGCTATATTGCTGGCCCAACATAATGAAGTGACGGCTCTTGATATTATCCAAAGTAAAGTAGATATGATTAACAACAAGAAGTCTCCGATTATTGATGCTGAGATTGAAGAGTATTTAGCTACTAAGGATTTGGATCTGAGGGCAACCACAGATAATTACATAGCCTATAAAGATGCTGAATATGTCATTATTTCAACACCAACCAATTATGATCCTGAGAAGAACTACTTTAATACACGAACGGTTGAAGCTGTTATTGCCAATGTTTTAGCCATTAATCCGGATGCGGTTATGGTTATAAAATCAACGGTACCGGTTGGGTATACTGAATCTATTAAAGAGAAGTTTGAAACTGATAATATTATCTTCTCGCCAGAATTCTTAAGAGAAGGCAGCGCCCTTTATGATAATCTCCATCCTTCGAGAATAGTAGTAGGAGAGCAGTCCCAGAGGGCTAAAATTTTTGCGGACCTTTTGGCCCAGGGGGCGCTGAAAGAAAATATTCCTGTGTTGTTTACCAATCCAACAGAAGCGGAAGCAATTAAACTGTTCGCTAATACCTTCTTGGCGCTTAGGGTTGCGTTCTTTAATGAATTAGATTCCTACGCTGAAGTAAGAGGACTTAATACGCAGCAGATTATTGAGGGCGTTGGCCTGGACCCAAGAATAGGAAATCATTATAACAATCCTTCGTTCGGTTACGGTGGGTATTGCTTGCCGAAAGATACGAAGCAGCTATTAGCAAACTATGCTGATGTTCCTCAAAATATCATGTCTGCCATCGTAGATGCGAACAGAACGAGAAAAGACCATATCGCTGATATGATCATTAGTAGAAATCCTAAAATTGTCGGCATCTATAGGCTTACCATGAAAATGGATTCGGATAATTTCCGTCAATCGGCTATTCAAGGTGTCATGAAACGAATTAAAGCTAAAGGCATCGAAGTGGTGGTATTTGAGCCAGCCTTGAAAGAGGATGACTTCTATAAGTCAAGGGTGATAAGAGACTTTGAAGAGTTTAAAAGAATATCAGATGTTATCGTGGCAAATCGTCTATCGGATGAAATAAAAGATGTGGTGGAAAAGGTATATACTAGAGACTTGTTTAGCAGAGACTAACATTTTTTGTTAAAGGGCGGTGCACCATGAATGAGAATGATTTCAAAATTAGTTTAGGCAAAGTATTGGAAAGAGAATATTTAAAAAAGGAAGCTTCACTAGGAATAGATTTTATAGATGTTTATACTGCCTTACCGGATTGCAATTTATCTATTGAATATACTGGCATTTTTACCAGAAGAGAGTGGAATACGTACAGAGCTGTTTTGCACTTGCAGTGCAGACTGGATAAGATTGACGTTTTTGAAAAATACTCAGATAAAATTCAAGAGGTAGCAAGTTCGTTATTCGGGAAACAAGATGAGTATTACCTAACAGATATTGTCATTGCTCCAATGGTTGAAAAGTACGAAACCTTTGATTTTAGTGAGATAGGAATAAATGAAACATTAAGGAAAGCAATAGCAGACGCTGAAACTTTTATGGCCCAAGGAAACTATAGCTCCTGTATAGATCGGGTACATACCTCAATACATGGTTATTTAAGAAAAAGACTAGATGATATGAGCGTGCCTTATGAAGAATCAGATATGTTGCCCAAGTTGTTTAACTTGCTTTATAAGGAATGGGAGCAGTTAAATAATTCAGAAATTGACAACATGATTCTTAAATCATTAAGAAGTGCTTCAGCTACTCTTGATGCCCTTAATGATATTAGGAACCGACATTCATTAGCACATCCTAATGAAGAAATTATCGAAGAGCATGAAGCGAAACTAATGCTTGGTCTGGCAGAAAGTATTATGAATTATGCGTGCAAGAGAAATATTTGCTGATTGGATGTAAAAATTCGCAATATTCCAAAATAATATTAGAGAACTTCTACCCGCTAAGCTGAGTTAAATCAGCCTGGCGGGTATTTTTTTGCCCTCAACACAAACATACATTCGATTAATTTAACGCTAACGGTGTTTGATGGTAAGCGCTTAATAAGATAGTGGATAGAAAAAAAGCAAAAACCAGTGTAAACTAAGTTTTTGCCCTCGTTTCTTCTATTTGCAGTTTTCCTGAACCTCCTGGCTCCAAGGGAGACAGTCTTCCAGAAACTCTGGATGCTGCCTAAATAATACGCCAGGAAGTTGGCTAAAGATGAAATGCAGATACTTGTATGGGTTCAGGCCATTGGCCTTGGCACTTTCAATGATGCTGTAAACGGCTGCGCTAGCTGTAGCACCCTTTGGGCTTCCGCTAAAGAGCCAGTTCTTTCGTCCAATTGTAAAGGGACGGATACTGTTTTCTGCAAGATTGTTGGAAATGGAGCAGTTGCCGTCTTTAAGATAATTGATGAGCTCTTCCTTATTGTTCAGAGCATAGTGCAAGGCTTCGCTTAATTTGGACTTTGGGAGAACCTTGTCTTTGTTGGAATGAATCCATGCCCAAAAAGCATCCAAAACAGGTTTTTCCTGCTTCACACGCTCTAATCTGCGATCTTCACTTGAAAGCTCTTCGAGAGCCTTTTCAATCTCAAAAAGCTTGTTGCAGAAGGCAATGCCTTCGCTTGCAAGGGTGGCTTCCGGGCGATGAATGTCTTTCGGAAGCGCATCCACGAACTTCCGCCGGACATGCGCCCAACAGAGGCATCTTGTAACTTCAGGAATCTTCTTGTAGCCGACATAAGCATCGGAGTGAAGATAACCTTTGAAGTCTTTGAGGAACTCCTGCGGGTATTTGCCACTCCTTCCCGGCTGATACTCGAAGAGCCGGATGGCGTGTTCGGCATGCTTGCCGGAGCTGTACACCCACATGTAAGAATCGGTTGTATTCTTACGTCCCTTTTCATTCATTACCTGCACAGTGGTTTCATCAACGTGCAAGTAATGTTCATCCAACAGCTTCTTGCGCATCAGCTCTACCAAGGGCAACAGCCAGTCACGGGAGGCAACCATAATCCAGTTGGCCATCGTCGCACGGCTTAAGCTAACCCCTAACGACTGCCATTCCTTTTCCTGCCGGTAAAGGGGAAGGGCGTTGACGAATTTCTGATGCATGACCCAGGCGACTGTGGATGGAGATGCCATGGAGTGCTGGATCACAGGATCGGGCATCGGAGATTTCTCCATGTAGGGTTTCCCATCCTTACGACAGGTACGACACTCAAAGGTTTCACGGTAGTAATCGATCACCCTGACTTTGGCAGGAATGAACTCAATTTCGGTACGGACGAATTCTTCACCGACAGATACAAGGGTGGTGTCGCATTCTTCACAGAAGCGATCCATTTCAACTAGCGTACAGAGACGTTTGTCCCGCGGAAGATCCTTTAGTAATTCCGCCCGTTGGCCGGGAAACTTCTTTCTGCGATATCCCTGTACTTCCTTGAGATCAGGCTCTGGAGCCTTTGGATCAGCCGTAATTTCTGCTTCATCAAAAAGAGACATCTGTCCCATAGGTAGAGACGATGTCTTCTCAGAGCTTTTTCCGAAAAGTTTACGTGTCAAATGATCGACTGTATCATGGAGCTTTTTGTTTTCCTGCTCCAGTTCGGATATACGGTTCTCTAACTTTTTTAACTGCTCGGATGCGCTCATAAATGATGGTTTCCTTTGGTGTTTTTGCTATATTTAGTATAACATAAAAACCTCCAAAAAGCCAGTATTTATGGGCATTGTCGGCACTTTTTATAGCTAAATTCCACACTCTAATTTTAGCTTTTTAACAGCCTTGGGTTGGTCAATGGACAGTCCCTCCAGGAGCCATCTGAACTCCTGATTGGTGATGGTGCGAACATCTTCGGCACTCATCGGCCATTGGAATTTCCCGTTTTCTAATCGCTTGTACAGGAGCACGAATCCATCTTCTTCCCAGTAAAGCGCTTTTAGTCGGTCACGGCGCCGGCCGCAGAAGAGAAACACGCTATTCTGAAAGGGATTTAGCTGAAAGTTCTGCTGGACAATAGCAGCTAACCCATCAATGGCTTTTCTCATGTCGGTATATCCACAAGCAATGTAGACCTTTTCAGCCTTTGAGATATCACCGAACATTCTGAAGTGCCCTTAGAGTGTTTTCGATCAACTTCTCCGAGGCATTGTTGCGGAGCTCCAAAGTTACTGAACCAAAACGCAGGATAATTTGTGCAGACGACTCTGGACCTGGCCCGGCTGCATTTGCCGGAATATTTACGGGTACAATTGAGCTGTTTTCCTCGAGAGATGGGAGGCTTTCGCAGGCCGCCTCACGTACTTTCCGCAACCAATAGTAGTAAGTTTTTTGATTGATACCATTATCGGCACACCATGATTTGACTGTTTGCCCGCTGCTACGACATTCCCGGATAATTTGAGTCCATTGATTCAGCCGGTATTTTTTAGCAACTTCCCTAGTGTTCAATACTAGACCTCCTTTGGAGTTTTTCGACCAGGTCGAAAAACTCTAAAAACTCTAATTTAAGGAATTGTCTCATAGAATTAGGGGAGTTGCCATACACCGACTTATTGGACGCTTACGTTTGGATGGAGAATTTGGTTTCTATTATTAGATTTATTATTCAGTAACATCGTGATCATTCTTCTGGGCCGCACCTCCGGAGCGGATCCACTCATCTACTTCAGAAATCTTAAACTTCCATAGACGTCCGACTTTATGTGCAGGCATGTTACGATTATTGATCCACTGCAGCACTGTTTCACGGCTAACACCAAGGTAGTCGATGATAATATCCATTGAAGACCATTTTTCAATATTTTGATCTTTATTCATTTCTAAAGCCTCCATTTAATAAGCGTAGCCGTTCTATTTTGTGTTCCACGAACGTCCAAACAGCTCATTCCCATCATCCGTTAAGTGCAAAACCATGGATTGCTCTAACAATATCTGTGTTCGTTCAGGATACGATCCTTTTTTATCGAGAGCAATAAATACTTGCTTGGAGCTCTGATTATATAGTTCCATTATTTTTTCCAGGGGTTCATCACCTATTTGCTTCAATATAACTGAGTCGTGAACCAATGCAGGTAATACTGTTAATTGCATAACTGACAAATCAAATACCACCAACCCTTTATATGAGGTGCCGGTGCCAGTGTCGTCAGGGGTGAGGAAGGTATAGCTGTTCGGTTTCTTTATTGTCAATACAGGCGGTTTCTTTTCACCACTATAAACATAATCGTTAATCCTATCCATCTTAACATTGATCATACTTTGTAAAAAACCGATTTGCTCTTCCATTAGGGCATTCAGCCGATCTTCCATGCTTTTTGCGATTTCTTTTAGTTCTTCCTTTTTAATATACGCTTCGTTTTCTTTTTCAAGGATCCTTATTTCTCCCTTTTTTGCCGAGTAATCCTCCAAAATAGAGCGAGAAATTTTAGGCGTTAAGCCCGATGATTTAATTTCTTGTTCTAGATCAGCGATTTCTTCCGCTGCAAGAGAGATTAAGCTGGCAAGACGTTGTTTTGCTTCTTCAAACTCTGAATTAAGCACTGTTGCCAATTGATGGTGAAACTGTTCAATATCCTCGATTCTCTTCAGGTTAGTGCCAGGGAAAAAGCGAAGTAATTCCTGAAAATTGCTTTCCAACCTTGGGTTATCAAATTGCAAATCATTTTCTATAGCGCGAAGCTGTGATGTTAATCGGCTTCTTTGGCGTTTAGCGTTTGTAAGTTTTTGTTTGAGGTCTGCAATGACCTGTGCCTGCTCCGAATCAAGCCCCATTATTTGATCCCCGCTGACTTCTTGTATCACAGCGAGTTCTGCTTTCAGTTCCGATATACGTCTTTCATTCTGCATAAGCTCCCGCTTGTTGATTTTAGGAATAAAGTGAAATACTTGTGCCTTATTGTAGGCATCTTTTTCATTTTTTCTCTTCTTATAGGCCTTCTCTAATGAATCTACAGAAGCGTACTTATCAAAAAGCTTCATCAGTGATGTAATAGCGGCTTTATCCGTTTCCTGTTTAGCGTTATGTAGCGGTTTTTTTTCGTCCAGGTTTTCCCGGCCATAGATGCGAAAATGACGACCGACAATACCCCGAAAGCTAATCAATGGAAGATCAATTTCATAATGCTCAAGCAAAAAGTTTCTAAAATCATCAATTTTCATTTCTGACATGGGATTATAGTCTGCATCGCATCGATATACAAAAGTGTGGTTGATTGTTTCCCGAGAGAAGAAGTATCTTTCTCCATTAAATTCGAAGGCAAACTGGATGATATGGGCACCCACCTGAGTTTGAACATCAGTTGATTTCAGGACATAGTCATCGCCGCCAAAGGCAAAATCCACAATCATTAAAAAGGTTGATTTGCCAATGGAGTTGCTCCCGGTTTCGCTCCCTAGCACAGTATTAAGCCCAGGATGCAACTCAATGGGCGGGCGTTTTTTTCCGTAACTAATGAATTCATCGCATCTAATTTCTACTAACATAATGTAACAACCTCGTTTCTGCGTTGTATTCGATTTGGCCTAAAGCGTAAAGGCAGTCAAGTATCTCTAAAAAATCACCGACGTCGCCAGTGCTTTCATTAACAGTATTGTAAAGCTCTAAAACCGTCATTTCTCCTTGTTCCAATACACTTAATACTACTGAAAATTTAGAGATAACACTTTCATTGAAACGATTGATTTTATTGGGAAAGCGCATGGAACACCTCACAACTCTGCACAAAGAAAGCGACTACAATTTCGCAAGCCGGGACGCTTTGTGCTTTTGTATTATTTTTGAACCAATCAACTAATTTATCAAAAATTTCATCCTGTGAAAGACCATCTGCATGAAGCTTTCTATAGGTGCGCCGAACATCAGCGGCCACATCTTCGAAGTTTAGTTTGTCTTCTTGTTCCAACTGAGAAAAAACAGATTTTATGAAGTTGTAGTAATGCACAACGTAGCTTTCCATTTTAATAATCAAAGGAACATTGCTGGCAGGAACTTTCTCTTTCACCCTTACAGCAGTGAGGTTCAGCGGATCTGAAAGTTGATCCTGTGAAACATTTGCAATCTGGCGAATGATCGCTTCTATCTGTTCTTCCAAATACATTTTATCTAAAGTTTCATATGCAGCAAAATTCCGATGTAACCTTTCTTTTATATCCATCATCTGCTCACATTCATCTCTTGTAGTATTTGAAGTATATCGATTAGAGCAGTCAAGACAAAGAGCAATCTTGTTGTTGAAGGCTTCACTGATAGCAGGCAAATCCAGCAAGTCTTCAAAATCAGCTATTTGTTCTTCGGTAGGAGATGGTGGAATGATGGGGGTAATCACATACCCACCAAGGCTGCTATTATTTTTATCACTGACGAGGGTTTGTCCGCAAGAAGGACATAAGCTGTTTGCTTCCATCAGCAAATAAAGGTCGGATGATGGAATTGCATTGTAAGGCTTTGAAGGGGCGGGAAAAGGCTGGATGACTGGACTAATAGAGGTAACAGTGGCAGCAAGATTTTCAATTATTGACGAAAAGATATCCGAGCATTTGCTCGGTACTTTATGGTCGGTAACATTAAATCCATGGGTTCGCAGAACCTTGCCTAATAAGGAAATGGAGTCAACGGACAGATTGCTGATATACTCTTCAAATTTCACTTTATCTAGATGCCCGGAAATTCTTCCAGCAAGCTTCCAGAATTTCCTAAAAGGGGTCAGTCCCTCACCGCTTTAAAGCGTTAAAGTAGTGAGGGTTTTCGTTTTGTTAGTCCGATAATGTACGTTATGTAAGACGTGATATTTGAAATATTTACCATGCACTCCCCAGTTATGCCTTTTCTTTTTACTCGGAGATTAAAATAGCTATCAATTGAAAAATATTTATTTATTTTTTATCTTGCAATCGAACATAGGTTCTGGTATATTTGTGGTAAGCCGCAGTGTAAGGATGAAGTTTTTTCCTAATCTTTGTGATAATATTCACTTAATCCGCCGTGCCATAATTAAGGGTATTAAAGGAGGTTGGCGAGATGCCAAGAAGGCCTCGGTTATGGTATCCTGGAGCAGCATATCACATTATGTGCAGGGGGAATCATCGGCAAGAAATATTCCGGGATGATGAGGACCGACAGGTGTATCTACGGTATTTGTTGGAGGCCAAGAATCTGTACCGTTGTATTTTACTGACGTATTGTTTGATGACCAATCATGTTCATTTACAGATTGAGACAACAGATATTGCTATCTGGGAAATAATGAAAAGGCTCAACATGAGATACGCTATTTATTTTAACCTGAAGTATAACTTTGTGGGGCATTTGTTTCAGGGTAGGTACCGGGCGGAGATAATTGAAAGGGATGCTTATAATTTAGATATCAGTAAGTATATTCACTTAAACCCGGTTAGTGCCAGGATGGTAGAGATGCCACTGCAGTATCCCTGGAGCAGTTACCAGAATTATCTTGGGATCAAAGAGGACGAGCTGGTTTCTCCGGAAAAGATCTTGGGGTATTTTAGGGGCAATGCTTCGCTGGAGTACCAGAAATATGTTGAGCAGCAACTTAAGGTGGTGTGATTGTATGGCTGCGATTGTGAAAAGTTTTGCAATATCCGGTGTGGACGGGTATCTGGTTGAAGTGGAGACTGATACCATTTATGGTAAGCCCAGTACTACCATAGTGGGGTTGGGGGATACGGCGGTTAAGGAAGCCAGGGAAAGGCTGCAGGCTTCTCTGAATTGTCCGGAGTTTCAGTTTCCTAAGATGAAGGTGGTTATTAATCTGGCTCCCAGTGATATTAAGAAAAGCGGCTCCCACTTTGATTTGGCCATGGCCATAAGTTTGTTAATGCATTCGGAGCAGCTTGAGACTGAACAGATTGAGACGTTTGGTTTTATCGGGGAGCTGTCACTTAATTCCTATTTGCGACCCTGTTCGGGAGTGCTGCCGATGGTCATTGCCGCCAGGGATGCAGGCGTGGAAAATATTGTGGTACCCAAAGGAAACATTCGGGAAGCGTCTCTGGTGACGGGGATTAATGTTTACGGGTTTGAGACGCTGCAGGAGGTGTGCTCATTTCTCAGCGGGGAGACTACTTATGAAGCCCAGGAGAGCTGCGTGGAAAGTTATGAGGAAGCAGCTTTGCTGGACTTTGACGAGGTGCAGGGGCAGGATGCGATTATTGAGTACATAGTTGTGGCTGCGGCCGGTGGGCATAATGCGCTGATGATTGGTGCACCGGGGTGCGGCAAGTCAATGATAGCAAAGCGAATCCCGACTATCCTTCCTGATTTAAGTGAAGCCGAGGCGCTGGAGACAACAAAGATTTACAGTGTGGCGGGGTTGTTAAAGAACAGGGGGCGGTTAATTGAAAGCCGGCCGTTTAGGGCTCCGCACCATAATGCCTCGATTAATTCATTAATTGGGGGAGGTAATAATGCTGCTCCGGGTGAAATATCCTTGGCTCACAATGGAGTACTGTTTTTGGATGAAATCGCTGAGTTTAACAAAAAGGCTTTAGATAGTCTGCGACAGCCCATGGAGGATAAGAAGGTAACGGTGGCCAGGGTGAAGTTTAATAATACTTATCCGTGTAACTTTATGTTGGTGGCGGCCATGAATCCCTGTCCCTGCGGCTACTACGGACAGGAAAAGTGCCGCTGCAGTGATTATGAAGTGTTAAAGTACAGGCAGAGAATTTCAGGGCCTATTATTGACAGGATAGATATCCAAAAATATGTTCAGCCGGTACCATTTATGGAGCTATCTTCATTTACCCGGGGCAGTAGTTCCGTAGAGCTGCGTGAGCAGGTGGAAGCGGCCAGGAGTTTTCAGAGGCAGAGGTTTGCCGGTATAGATGATGTTCACTGTAATGCACAGATGACTCCGGCGCTGGTCAAAGAGTACTGTAGGTTGGAGCCGGAGGGAGAAAAAGTGTTAAAGCTGGCTTTTGAAAGATTTGAGTACAGTGCCCGTTCTTTTCACAAGTTTCTAAAAGTAGCCCGCACTTTTGCGGATATGGAAGAGTCGGCGCGTATACGCAGAAAAGATATTGCCGCAGCTTTAATGGCACGGGATTTGGAAAAAGAACAGCTGGAAATGTTGGTTGTTTAAATGGATGAGAACGCAAAGTTTTGGATCTGGATGAGTGAGATAAAGGGGCTGGGAAGTGTAACCTGCAGAAAGCTGCTGCAGGTTTTTCAGACTCCGGAGGAAATCTACCGTGCTGCAAAGGGAGACCTTCTGTCTGTTGCGGGTATAGGGGAAAAGACGGCTGAGATTATTTTGGGCAGCAGGTCGCTTAGCCCGGCAGAGAGAATATTGGAGAAAATGGCCAGGCTGGAGATTAAGCTGTTAACCATCGAAGATGTTTGCTATCCGGGTGAGGCGGCAAATTTGGCTGATGCCCCACCGGTGTTATATTATAGGGGAGAATTGCGAGAAGACAGTTCGGGGGTAGCCGTAATCGGTGCGAGAAGGTGTACTGCTTACGGCAAAAAGGTAGCAAAGGAAGCGGCAGAATTTCTGGCAAAAAATGAAGTGCCGGTGATCAGCGGGATGGCAAAGGGAATTGACGGTTATGCACATACAGCCTGTATTAATGCTAAAGGTTATACTCTGGCGTTTCTCGGCCATGGCCTTGATTTGTGCTATCCCCCGGAGCATTTGGAACTGATGGAGGCCATTGTTGAGAATGGGGCGGTAATCTCGGAGTATCCGCCTGGTACCCCGGCAAAACAGGTGTATTTTCCTCGCAGGAATTACTTACTTAGTGCATGGTCCCATAAACTCTTGGTGGTGGAGGCCGGTTATAACAGTGGGGCGTTGATTACAGCCAAGGTGGCCCGCGAGCAGGGAAAAGAAGTGCTGGCTGTGCCTAATGGCATCTATAACAGGGAGAGTTACGGGACAAACAGACTAATAGCTGATGGTGCAAAGATTTTTATAAAGCCGGATCAGTTATTAGAGATGCCAAGAGAAAATGTATCTGTAGATAGGTCAGTTAAACAAAAGAGGAAAAGCAAGGTAGTTGCAGAGATAGTGTCTGTGGTTGAGGATTCTGCTTATGAGAGGCAGATAATCGAACTTATTGGCAGTGAGGAAGTAAGTATTGAGAAACTGGCACTGTCTTTTACAGAAAACAGGAAGAGCTTTCTGGAGGCCTTATCTGTAATGGAATTGGAAGGTAAAGTTAAAAGAATGCCCGGAGGAATGTATAGGAGCTGTTAACAGGAATTCATTGTTTGTTAACGGGGTGATGTTATGCAAATTAAATATACGAAGTCTGGTGTTAAAAGTATGGTGAGCTTAACCAGAATTCGTTTTGGGGTTAGGGAAGAGCGGCATTAGCTAATAGCGGCAGCGCGTAAACAGCATGACGCAAATGCTTAATAGTAAAAGCGATAAGTAAACCTCTTCGTCTGAGAACTAAGCGTAAAGGATGTACATTAGGGAGGAAATATGTGTAAATTGACGAATGTTATATAATACTAGAATTTTCTGGAGGATGTAATATGCTTAAGCGTCCATTTACACATTTAATTATTACAGTCTGTTTAGCCCTTGCGACTGTTTATTTATATCATTTTGGAGTTTCTTTATATGAACAACAAAAAACAATAAATGAATTAACGGAGTCTGGAATTGAATATATGTCAGAACAGGATTATGGAAAAGCTGCATCTGCTTTTTCACGGGCATTAGCATTGAACCCTAATGATGATTATATTCGGGAACAGTATAATATAGCCTATAATATAGCCAATGAATTAGCTTTATCTAATACATATTTTATATCTGGAATGTATGCTTTGGATGAGGACGAACTAATAGCCGCGTGGGATTGGTTCAATAAAGTTGTACCTCGTGATGATAATTATGAATTAGCTCAACAAAAAATAGAGCAATTAGTTGAAGGTGTAGCTGAAGAGTATTTACAAATAGCTAGAGATCATTTTTCAAATAAGAGCTATATCCAGGCATATAGCTACCTGACAGAATCCATCTCGATTAATCCTGATTTAGTCGCAGCAACAAATCTGTTGCCTAAATACGAACAGAAAAAGGAAGAATTTTTAGAACAAAGAGAAATCGAGCAAGAAAAGCAACTACAAGCCCAAAGAGAAAAACAGGCGCAGAAACAAAAAGAAGAAGAACTAGAACTTATGAGAAGGTATGAAAATGATACAGGTGCTATAAAAGTTGCTGTAACTAATGTAGAAAAAACAGATAGTTTTGATTATTTCACGGCCGCTGAAAATAGTTGGTTTATAAAGATCTACGTTAACACCCGAAACTATGGTACACAAGGAGAACAAATTACACATAGAGACTTCTCTCTCTCAACTCCGGACGGATTTCTTGTTATGCCGATTGAACCAACCGAGATCAGTTACCGTAATTATAAAAATACTAGGTTGCAGCCAGAAACATATTCAGGGGGATGGTTATTGTTCCATATACCCAAAGCAGATAATTATACTTTGTACTTTGATAATAATTCAAGCAGGGCGACTAAAAGGGTGCTATTTTGAAATTAAGAGAACCTTTTTCCCATGTGCCCTTAAATAGAAAAGGAATGGTCTATACAGAGGAAGACTGGGTGGATGAAGAAGCAACCGGTCACAGGGAAGGGGAGGAGTAGTTTTGGGGTAAGCTTTAATCATTTCGCAGGTATTTTGTTACCGCGAGTGTTGTTTTTTAAAGATGGAGAAAAGAGGAAAATCAGGTAAAATGTCGAAGTGAAGAAATGGGAACTGTTAAAGGCAAGCTCGTCGAAAGGCGGGTACGCAAAGCCATGGGTCTAATGCTATTGTAGCGATGACAGCCGGTTGCCAGGACTGTGTAACCTGCTTTCATCGTGAGCAGGTTTTTTGTGTTTATTAGTGCCTGAAATTACAGGCGCCTGTTTGTTTAAAATAACACTTGCTGATGTGCGATAAGCTTTCCGGCAAGAGTTAGTTTGTGTGACAGCAAGTTTCATGATTTTGCTATATAGTTGCTGCCTATACCGGCAGAGGTGACTGAGGCGGAGTTAGAAGGACAGGCAAAAAAAAATGAACGAATGGGTATATATGATTGCCATGGCCATAGCTGTAGCGATGATCCTGGTTGACAGGGAGAGTGGCTGTGGATAGGCGTTGGTTATTACTCTGGGGACAGTTGTTTTGTTTCTGTTTTTTGTTGTCTTTGTACTTAATTCATTCTGAATATTAAACTGCTACATCTTTTTCTTTCAAATATTGCTTTTGGGTGTCCTAACTGCTACTTACCACCGGGTTATTTAATTTTTTATTACGAAAAACAAAAAGCTCCGAGCATGTATTAACATTATTCAGAACTATTGAGACACGCACTTCCGCATTGCAGCGAATGGTGCGTGTTTGTTTTTGGGAACGAGCAGTATGGTTGTGGGAGCTACTTAACAAACGCGGTCTTTAGCGATGGTTAACAGAGCTTGAAAGGAGGGACGTTGTGGTATATATTATTGGAATTATTGTTGGGTTTGTATTATTAGCTGTCCTTATTGAGCTTCTCAAAGAGCTAGTGACTTCAATAATATCAGGGGTTTTTTCGCTACTTGGATTGGTTTTGTTAATCGCTTTAATTGTAGGCGGAATAATGTTATTAATAGCTTTTCCCCCACTTATACTGTTAGCTTTAGCAATAGGATTATTTTACTATCTTCGAGGTAAAGGTATTTCAATATCACTCAATAAGGCATTTAAAGTACTAGGAATTTGTCTTTTGCTATTAGTTGTGCTTGGGGTAATTGGGAGTATGTTATAAGTTTTTGCCCAAAAGATGTGTTGTTTTTTTAGAAAATAATTGAACATGTAAGTTGAGGCTGTGCGTTTTCTGCGACTGACACGATGGAATAAGCGGTAGGGTTTAGCAGAAGATTTTTGTTGAGAAGGGGGCATAGTTTGCGGATTAGCATTTGTACTTAAAAGGTTGCAAAAGGTTTATTTGTAGGTAATTGTTTCGCTTCAGTTTGCAAAGTGTATAGTTAAATTCACCAAAATTAGGAGGGATTTTAGTGAGAGTAGAAACATTAAATAAGTTCGGTTTAACTTACCAACAGACCAAAGCTTTGTTTATGATGCAATATGATTTGACGCATTCAGATATATTACACGAAAAAAATATAGAAAAACAAAAAACAAAACAAGTATGGTTAAATAAATGGAAGGATTCAATTAATACCTTTTTATCACGCTTAGAAGGTGCAGAAGAAAAACCTAATATTTCAACATCCTATATGCTTAAAAAAAATCCACTATTAGATAGGGAGTTAGACGCATTGCGTCAGGAAGCTGGTGCTAATAAATTGCCGCTCTATTTAATGTTGTTGGAAGCAACCTTATTTGAGCCATATTTTCCTCTTGAGGTAGGTCATAACAAGGAAGTTCTGTTGGATCGTTTAAAAGATAAAATGCGTAGAACAAAGGCTGACAAAAAAATTATAAAGGGAAAGCTTTATCATTTTGCAAATATGCTCAGTATCAACGAATCAGATATTGATAGTTTTATAAAATCTTACGATAAAGCTGTAGACGGGTTAACCGGGAAGAAGATGAAAATAGCGGGTGGGGTTATAATTGGCACTGTTATTCTGGTAATAACTGCTGGTTACGGTGCCCCAGCAATAGCAGCTAAGTTTGCACCTGCAGGATTGTATGGTGCTGCAGCAGTCTCATCAGGTATGGCTGCTTTAGGCGGAGGTGCGATTGCTACCGGGGGGTTGGGTATACCAGGCGGCATGGCAGTTATTGTTGGTGGCGGGGCTTTAGTAGGCGCCGGCGTTGGAGCAACTGCAGGTGCAGGCGCTAACGCTATTATGAAAGCTTCTGGTAAATTTGCTCTAACAGAAGCAGCAAAACTTGAAGTTGTAATGAAAGAGATTCTGTTGACGAAACAGAAAGATGTAAGGTTTGTACAAGAATTAATTAGAGAACAGAGAATGGCCATTTCAAACCTTGAGGATGAGCTTTTAAAAATGAAATTGGAAAGAAAGGATCAAAAAGAGGAGATAAAGAACCTAGAGGAGGCCATTTCTTATTTAAAGAAGGCTTTGATAAGAAGTCAAAATTTAATTGAGGGTACACATTAATGAAGAAGGTTATTGATTTTGATAAAGATTTTAAAGAAGATAAAACTAGAATTAACCGTGTCTGCCTCGGAATGGAGGTTTTGAAAGCAGACATAACTCAAGATGCTTGTCACATAGAGAGGCTACAGAGAGAATTAGAGGAATTAGCCAAGGAAGCAGGTATTGATTTGCCAATCAATACAGATAAAAAGACGTTAATAACGGAATGGGACAATCAATTCTATCTAGATGGAGATTGGGTAAATTTAGAGAAAAAAATCAAAAAAGAAGTAATGCTTAATCCTGAATTATTACCTTCTTTAAGTAAAATGGATTGGGCAGTTGTAGGCTTAGCAGGAGTTATCGCAGCAATTTTAGACTTTTTAGTAGTGCGAATACCAAGGGACATGAATTATATGCAACATATACAACAAAAGGGTAGTGGTTTTACAGAACGGTTAAAAAGCCTGGGAGTTAATGATGAAGGAAAGTTGACTCCATTTTTGCAGTGGTGTGAAGATAGGTGCAAAGTGCCATATGATACAGCTGTAATAAAAGAAGCAGGGGTATATCCGCGAAACCATAGGTTGCGGAGCCTAGCGCATGACCCTTTGTTTGGATTGATTTTTGGCATTTTTGATATTTGGAATGGATCGGTTACATATTTTGACAAGCAGGGAAAAATCCATATAACAAATACTATGACTACGGGTGTTGGAGATACGCTATTAGCACCCTTGATTTGGATTGGGCATTTGATTTCCGATGTCTGTACAAAACAGGGGTTACCGATACCAGGGTGGGGATTTCTACAGCTTCTTCAATTCGGTTCATTTGGCTCAAAGGATAGGACAATAGCGCAAATTTCTGAATGGATGTATTTTTATGGTTATGATCTAAGGCACTTTATGACAATGTCAATTGTCCCAGCGAGTGTTGAAATAATAGTAAGGGGATACCACGGGCTCTCATTGTTGCAAGATGAAAATTCTATGTTTAATCCAGTAGAAATGATTGCAGAAAAAGAAATAAAAGTATTAAAAAATAATTTGAAGCTACATAAGATGTTGTGTTTGGCTCATGCTACTGCTGCTACCGGTAATGCTTTGAAAGTATGGGCCTATCAAGGCAATCCTACCGCAATAAATATTACACAATGGATGATGCTTGTTAAGGAGAGTATTAATATGTTAACGGCTGTTACTCGTGATACAACCACTGAGAAGCTTGTCAGAAATAGGGACGTGATTGATATAACCTGGGAAGAACTCCGTAGCATAAAAATTGGCAAGAATCTAGAATAATAGGATAAGATGGTATGCTGTCTTCTGAGGAACTAAATTTAGTTGACAAGGGGGCCATATGAAATCGAGAACCATTCTAGATTTTGTGTTTGATAGTGAGATGATCGGCTATTACGATTCTACTAATACTAGTGACATGATACATTATTTCCATAAAAAACCCGAGCTGTTTATTTATGAATACCTTAAAAGAGGGGATAAAATCCCTTCAGAGTTGGACGAAGAATTTTTCAGTGACAATAATATTGATAGATTATGTCATGCGGCATCTATCTATGTCCTAGGAGTTTTTCTTTATTGTTCAGTTCCAAAACTCAAAAGGATAACAGACAAATATTTAGAGGATAGAGGAATTAATGAGCAATATGATTTTACTAGGTTCTTGTATGACTGGTTTCTCATCGCCTTTTTTCATGATTTTGGTTTTACATTTGTCAGGAAAAAAGAAAAATTAACTTGCAGAGCTTTTGATAGTAAGGATAAATCTACCATTAGGCAAAAAACTTTAGAACTCGCACTAGAAATTATGCAGAAATCAGTGGTCGTTCCAAAACCCATATCTACATCCATAAAAAATTATGATGCCTTTAAAACATGTAATTATGACATATTTGAAGAATTTATAGACCATGGCTTTTTTCGGGTGCTTACTTTTATCATAACAGGTGTCAGGAGTTTGAAAAAATCAAAAAAAGATGCTATGAGGTCAGTGACGGAGTTTACAGAGATGATATTACAGGACTGATATGGTCTGATGATATACTTGAAATACAAGCTGAAATAGCAGGCTCAATAATTGGACACAACATATTTTTTGTAACTCCACAGCAGAAAGAAGCAGGCATATATAACATGTTAAATCTTAAAAACTTAATTATTAAAAACCCAATTTTTACTGCAGAAGAATATCCTATTTATTTCCTTCTTTTATTAGTCGATACAATGGATATTTATAAGTTTTATCAAAAAAAAATATATGATAATCTATCGTCAGAAGAGATTTATAATAATATGCTTACCCAGGTTTCTTTTAAATTTTTTAAAAACAGTTTTAATATTGATTTTAATAATCATGATATTAATCTTAAAATGTATCATTACTTGATCGAGCAAAAATACTGGTTGCCATTTAGAGTAAAAATGCCTAAAAATGGCATTACAATCACTATATAATATATTTGTCAATAAACCTTTCTTAGCCTGCTAACAATTGTTGGTTTACCCTTCCCTCCGTGACTAATGACTGGGGAGACGGAAGCCCTTCGCAAAATAATGATTTGTACAAGTACAATTATCTGATTTGTGAAAAAATTAACTCTGATGAGTAAGGCTTTTTCCCTCTATCTTGTTATTTTTGCCAGGCAAACAGTTGCAGTGCGAACATTTGTTTGGTATAATGTGGGTAAAATGGTCAGGGGGAGAAGTAATGACTAGTGAATCTTTTCCCTATGAGCAGGAGTTTGTTGACTATCTTGAGATTGAACGGGGATTGTCGGATCGTACTGTAGACGGATACCGGATGGATATTGGCGTGTTTGCCCGGCTGATGGTGCGTGAGTTCTTTCCGCAGGGTATGGTTTTGAATCAGTTGGAAACAAAGCATGTGCGTCGGTTTCTTGTGTATTTGAAAAAAGAGAGAGACAATAATGCTGGTACCCGGAACCGAAAGCTTGCATCTTTGCGGAGTTATTTCAAGTTTCTCGAGATACATGGGTATGTGGAAAAAAATCCGGTACAACAGTTGCGGAATGTGAAGACTGCAAAGCTTTTGCCGGTTTTTCTGACTATAGATGAATCAGACAGACTGATTAACGCTGCCAAGAAGCAAGCCAAGCCACCTTACCGTGACCATGCCATGATGAGAGTGCTTTTACAAACAGGCTGCAGGGTGGAAGAGTTGGTGTCGCTGAATATAGGGAACCTTAATTTAGAAGAAAAATATATGCGGATTATCGGTAAAGGTAATAAGGAGAGGATGATTCCATTGACGGATAAAACGTGCGCGGCCCTTGCTGAGTATTTAGAAGCAAGGGTACCCAAAGATGAAAAAGAGAAAGCTGTTTTTCTGAATCACTTGGGTATGCGGATAACTTACCCGGGCGTGCAGTTGGTTTTTAATCGGCTCTGTGAAGAAGCAGGGTTAAACAGGGGGAGATTGACGGTTCACAAACTTCGACATACCTGTTTTACAATGTTGATGAATGCAGGGGTGGATTTGCCCACTATAAAAGATATTGCCGGCCATGAAAGTATTAGTTCTACGGAAATTTATGTTCATGTGACACAACGCGGGGTAAGGAAGGCGATGGCCAGGCATCCGTTGGGATAATAATTGCGCTGAATAAAAACAAACAAAACTTTGTAACATGATAACCGCGGTTATCATGTTTACAATTATTGATTATTTGCATATAATTAAAATAAAAGGTGTGGTGAAGATGGATCATAAAATGATAAGCATTAACCTTCGACGGGTTCGGGAAGAAAAGGGTTTATCTCAGTCCGAAGTAGCCCATCTTGCAGGCATATCAAGAGTAGCATACGGAAGAATTGAAAGTGGTGCCTCAATTCCCAAAGTATCAACTTTGCAAAATATTGCTGATGGAATTGATATTAAGCTTCAGGACTTATTTGTCCCGGTTAGCACTTTAAAAAAAGTTAGATTCCGTGCCACTAAAAAAATGAATAGCCGCGATTCTATTTTAACCGAGGTAAATAGATGGTTAGAAAACTTTAACTATCTAGAGAAACTGCTAAAGGATAAGCATGAGTATAAGTTTAGCAAGTTGGCCCAAGAACTTTCTGCAATGCCGGCGGGTCATGAGCGTGCTAAGGTTGCTGCTGATAAAGCGAGGAAAGTTTTGCGCCTGACTGAAAAAGAGCCTATTCGTGATATTGCAGGGTTACTCGAGTCTTGTGGCATAAAAGTACGTCCACTTCGTCTTGCTTCAGAAGGGTTCTTTGGCCTGTCCGTATCTGAACATGATAAGGGGCCCGCAATTATTGTTAATGTGTGGGAGCGTATATCTGTTGAACGGTGGATTTTTAGCGCAGCACATGAGCTAGGTCATTTGCTTTTACATTTGGATGCTTATGAAGTTGGAGAAAATAATGAAAATCCAGATGAAGAAGTTGAAGCTAATATTTTTGCCTCCTATTTTTTAATGCCTAAGAGTGCGTTTGAATCAGAGTGGAACGACACTTATGGCCTGCCCTTTGTGGATCGTGTTCTTAAAGTAAAACTTATTTTTCGGGTGAGTTACAAGACTGTGCTCTATCGCCTATCTGAAAAGACAGGCAACTCCATATGGGGAAAATTTAAGGTTGCATATAAAGCTCGAACAGGAAAGACGTTGCTCCTTGCTGATGAACCTAATAGATTATCTCCGGATAGTTTTCAACAATCTCCGGAAGTGCTCCGCTCTAACGAACCGGACTCAATTTCACCGTCACATTTTATAGAAGACCGCCTATATAAGCTTGTAAGAACTGCTATAGAAAATGATGAGATCACCATGAGTCGGGGCGCGGAAATTCTTAGGTTAGACCTGGAAAATATGCGTGAAATCGTTGGCTCATGGGTGTAACAATGAAGAAGGAAAAGCGATTTCTAATATTGGATGCGAATACCCTTATCGACTTTTATAAAAGTGATAGGATGCTTATAAAGTTATTTACGACCTATCTTGGTGAAATATATTTGGCTAAGCCTGTTTTCGATGAGGTCTGGGAGATTAACGCGAATGATTGTATAGAGCTGGGAATTATTTTGGTTGAGCCTGGGCTAGAGCAACTACTGCTTGCATCAGAGGGTACAGGCTCCCTTTCTTTTCAGGATAAGTTGTGCTACATCCTGGCAAAGGATAATCAGTGGGCGTGTGTTACAAATGATAAACCTTTAAGAAGGGTGTGTCAGGCTGAAGACATTGAAGTAGTATGGGGAATTGAATTGATTTGCATTCTTGTTGAGTCGGGTGGCTTGCCTGTTAAACAGGCAAAAGATATGATATTAAGAATCCAGAAACTCAATCCAAAATACATAACCGAAAAAATTATTCAGAAAGCATTTGAGCGTCTGGGAAAAGATTCTAAATAAATTAGAGGTATTATCCCTGCTCCGGTAAGCGTGAACTAAAAAACATGCTGCTGCTAAGAATATATGTTTCATGTAATGTGGATATAAAAGCTAGAGGGGGAGAAGCGAATGAAAGAAGAATCTTTCCCTTATCAGCAGGAGTTTACTGACTATCTTGAGATTGAACGGGGATTATCGGATGGTACTGTGGAAGGATACCGAAGGGATCTTAACATTTTTACACAACTGATGGTGCGTGAGTTCTTTCCCCAAGGTATGATTTTGGATCAGTTGGAAACAAAGCATGTGCGCCGGTTTCTTGTGTATTTGAAAAAAGAGAGAAGCAATGATGCCGGTACCAGAAACCGGAAGCTTGCATCTTTACGGAGTTATTTCAGTTTTCTTGAGATACAGGGGTATGTGGAAAGTAACCCTGTACAACAGTTGAAAAACGTAAAGACGGCAAAGTTGTTGCCGGTTTTTCTGACCAAAGATGAGTCTGACAGACTGATTAACGCTGCCAGGATGCATAACAAGCCGCCTTACCGTGACTATGCCATGATGAGAGTTCTTTTACAGACCGGTTGCCGCCTGGACGAGATGGTGTCGCTGAATTTGGATAGTCTGAACCTGGAAGACCGCTATATGCGGATTATCGGGAAAGGAAATAAGGAAAGAATGATTCCGCTGACGGATAAAACGTGCGCAGCGCTGGCAGAGTATCTGGCAGGAAGATTGCCTGAGGATAAAAATGAGCAGGCTGTTTTTCTCAATCAGAGGGGGAGGCGGATATCTCACCGGGGTGTGCAGTTGATTTTCAATCAGACTTGCAAAGAAGCGGGACTGAACAAAGAGCGGCTTACGGTTCATAAGCTTCGGCATACCTGCTTTACCATGTTGTTAAATGCAGGCGTTGATTTGCCCACTATTAAAGATATTGCCGGGCATGAGAATATAAGTTCCACGGAAATCTATGTTCATGTAACTCAAAGAGAGATCAGAAGTGCCATGGCCAAGCATCCGTTAGGATAGGTCCACTTTGTTTGTAGTCGGACATTCTTTACGTCTTTCTTTATGGGATACTGTTCTTTAATAAGCCCTGCAAAGGAGGAATTTTTATCATTACAAGAGTATTTATGGGCCGGCAGGAATCTAACCTCTCTACGAGAATACATGATTTAAAAAGCAGATGGTAGCCAATTATTAAATAGGTGGTGAAGCTATGCTTTTTAAGGAGTTACTCAATACTGTGGATTATGAAGATGTCTGGAAAATACTAGACAGCGAGTATTGCCATGAGGAAGGTGCTTATGAAATATATAAGCACGTAATAGAAGAATTAAAATCCCTTCTGGCGAAGCCCAGTGAACAGCCGACTACATTAGTGGTAGCTAAAATAAAAAATATTTTGGAACCAAATGGAGTTATTTTTGATGTTTTTGGAGTATTTGAGGATGATAAAGAACGCTATTCATTGTCAATGGAGCCTTGGGAAGAGTGGAATGGGTTTAATGTTTTGGATAAATCAATTCAAATTTATGGGGCACCGGCAGTAGTAGCACATGCTATATATGAATTGACTTTCTACGGGTATTCTGCAGAAGGGGCAGCTAAAAGAGTAGCCAAAGAAAAGCAGATACTAAAGAGGCGCCTTGACGAAATAGAAAGAGGCGAGACTGAGCTAATACCCTATGAAGAAGTTAGGGCCGATCTTGGTATTGCTGATAATCGCACCCCGGAAGAAAAAGAGCAACAGAAAAAGCAAATGGAAAAAGCCCATGCTGAAAATCAAGAGGTTTATAAAATGCTGCTGGGCTGGGTCTAGTGGAAACCGTATTTCGTATGGGGGTGCACTATGAAGATAGTTTTTAGAGGGGTGCTGAAATCTGTTCAGCCAAGGATCAGGTTGATTAGGTCTTTTGATGAGGCTTCGCATAATTATCTTGGGTACGCATTATTGTTTGCAGGTGTTATTGGTGAAGAACAGATGTCTTTTTCCGTAGGTATCGGAAAAGCTGCTCAGGCCAAGCATTTGTTTCGAGTCGGAGATGAGGCGTCCGGAGAATGCCTGCCTGTGGCGGACAAAAGGCTGGAGACGGTAGCGTTTTATAAAGTATCAAAATTAAAAAAGGTGGGGAGCGCAGATATTGCCGGAAAAAAACCGCCGCCCTGGGAAGATATTGCACCGGGTCTTGAGACGTACCGCAACAGGGGCCGCCGGAGGCTGTCTGCCAGAACATATGACAGCAAGTGTTTATCCTGCATATGGGGTTGTCGGATGCCGGTTGAGATAATTGTGGATCACTGGAATCCGGGGCAGAGGGAATACCGTTTTGAGACTTTCTGCTACGGGCCTCTTTCCTGTAAGTTCTATAAGGCAGGGCCAACGAGGAAAGTGCCGGGAAGAAAAGGCATGGTATATGAAGAGGAAGACTGGGTGGACGAGGAAGCAACGAGCCACAGGGAAGGGGAAGAGTAAAAGCGGCAAGAAAGTAGATGATACTTGTACAGGAAATATTAGTTAAAGATAGAAATAATACGTACTAGCCTGGGGAAATGAGGTGTCCTTTTGAATAATTTAAAAGACATCAGATGGAAGCAGAGATTTCAAAACTTTGAAAAATCGTTTTCGTTGTTAGAGAAATATATTGCCCAAAAGGAAAAAAACGAACTGGAGAAAGCGGGTATTATTCAGTTTTTTGAAATGACTTTTGAGTTATCGTGGAAATTGCTGAAAGACTACCTGGAGGCTGTGGGATATGTTGTCAACAGCCCCCGGGAGGCTATTAAGCAGTCATTTCAAAAGTGAATTTATTGAAGATGGTGATGTTTGGATTGATGCTCTTATGAAAAGAAATTTGACCGTTTATACTTATAATGATGAAGTGGCTGAGAAGCTGCTTAGAGAAATACATGAGTTGTATTTTCCGCAGTTAAAGAAATTATATGAGAAGCTAAAAAGGGAACTGTAATATGTTTGGATTATCTGAAAAAAACCTGATATATATCAGAGAAGGCATTAAGACGTTTGCTGAAATTGAACGGGCTGTGGTTTTTGGCAGCAGGGCTATGGGTAACTATAAGCGGGGTTCTGACATAGATATTGCAATTGCAGGAAAGAACGTTACCGGAGAAACCGTTGCTAAGCTAAGCGAGTATTTGAACGAAGTAGCACCTTTACCGTATTACGTTGATGTGGTTGACTATAATGAGATCTCCAATGAAGAATTAAGAAAACATATAGATACAAAGGGCATTGAATTAAACATTAATAGTGAAGGCTAAGTTTCCGTATTGCAGTCTATGAGCCTTCTATTCTGCTTCTTGGGAAGAGTATGATAATGTAGAAGATTGGCCGGGCAGAATAGCAGGCGGCTGTTGTTCAAAAAAGGAGCTGCTGGAGGCAGGTGACCCTGCAGCGCATTATGATTTGGACGAAGAACCCTCCTCTGGGAATTAATCCTTGAGGAGGGTTTTTGCGAAAAAAGGGGATTTATGATGTTTGTCGAAACTATGGATTTAAGCTGATGTAAGAGGAGAGCTATGATGGAGAGGATGCTTAAGCTACCGGTTACTAAGGCTGCCATAGTGGTTAGTATTATTGCGGTTTTGGTAACTATGAGTTTTTATAACTTTTTGTTATTCCACACTTTAGTGGAGCTCTTTAGTGTGCTTGTGGCATTTGGGATAGCTGCCATTGCTTTTCATACCAGCCAGTTAACCGAGGAACGCAACGATTTTCTGAACTTTTTTGGTGTGGCTTATTTATGTATTGGGTTTTTAGATTTGTTACATACCCTGGCCTATGACGGCATGGGGGTCTTTCCCGGCAATACTGCAAACCTGGCCACGCAGTTGTGGATTATACCCAGGTATATCGAGGCCTTTACGTTTCTGGCCGTTCCTTTTTTGATGGCCAATCCTGGCCGCAGAATTAGAATACATTATCTAATTCCCGTTATTTCTTTGGTGCTTTTAGCGTCTGTTTTTGCCGGAATTTTTCCGGATAGTTTTATTCCCGGTGAAGGGCTTACTCCGTTTAAAATTATCAGTGAGTACATTATTTCCACAATTCTGCTGATCTCCGGTATTCTGATTTGGAGAAACAAGGAAAAGTTTGATAAAGAAGTTGTAAAATATTTGCTGCTGGCCTGTGGGGCAACAATCTTGGCAGAACTGTCTTTTACTTTTTATGTATCGGTGTATGGTTTTTCCAATATGGTGGGTCATTTATTTAACGTGGCATCATATTATTTTATCTATGTGATTATGATTCGCAAAAAGTTGCTGGAACCGTATGAGGTTATCAATGATTTATATCAAAATCTGGATAAGAAGGTAAAGGTCAGGACCAGAGAGCTGGAAGTTGCCAATATGCGTTTGGCCCAAGGGCAGAGGAGGCTCTCGCAGCTAAACGAGAAGCTGGGTGAGAGCAATCGCTTAAAGAGTGAGTTTACGGCCACCATGACGCATGAGCTGCGTACGCCTCTTACCTCTGTAGTTGCTTTTTGTGAGTTGATGCTGGATGAAGTGTCCGGCCCCATTACCCCGGAGCAACGGGAAAACCTGCTGGATATTAAAACCTCGGCCCAACAGCTGATGGTTTTGGTGAACGATATTTTAGATATGGCTAAGCATGAGGCGGGTAGCTTGCGAATTCATAAAGAGAAAGTGGATTTAAACGATGTGCTACGGATGGTGCGGCGCAGCATGAGTGCCATTGCCCATCAAAACGGCATCAGCCTGGATGTAGAAAAAACAACGTTGCCGTTTGTGTACGGAGACAGGGACAGGATTCAACAGATGGTTGTAAACCTGGTTGCCAATGCCATCAAGTTTACCAAAGACGGTGGCCGAATCACCGTGTCAGCCAACGGAGAAGGGGATTTTGCCATAATTTCTGTCCAGGATACCGGCATTGGTATTTCGCCGGAGCTGCTGCCGCATATCTTTGAGAAATTCCGACAGGGAGACCACCCCAAACAGCGCCGTAAAGGAACCGGCTTGGGCCTGGCTCTGGTTAAGACCCTGGCTGAACTGCAGGATGGCAAAGTCGCCGTTGATAGTGAGGTGGGCGAAGGGTCGTGCTTTAAAATTTATCTTCCTTTTGCGTCGGAGCAAAACGAGACAGGGAGCATTAGCAAAGCACTCTGATGAGTAAATAGAAGTAGTGTTGCCGTAACCGGACAATATTGGGCGGACCTTGAGAAAACCTATGACACTAATCATTTAATGGTTGGTGTCATTTTATTATTGAGAATGTTATATACCTGTGACGAAGGGCTAATGTTTTCCCCAATTCTTTTTATGGGTAGCAGATGGCGCCAAGTAAGTATTGTTACAGGCTGGAGTAAAATTCTTCTTTTATGGCAGGAATTTTAAAGAAAACAAAGAACAAAAAGAAGCAAAAGGAAAATACGGTATGTTTTAACATTTGTAGCCTTCTCTACAGCAAAACCCTCACCAGTTTCCCAATAATTTTTGTGGGGGCAATGATTTTTGGGCTGATTTGGACGCTTTGCCTGGAATGAGCCGGTAGCGTAACCGACCACTTGTGGTCGGTTATTTTTATTATTAGAGATTTAGGGTGACAAATCGCAAAGTAAAGGGAGGCAGTGCATTGAAAAAAGCTGTAAGCTTGTTGTTAACCATGTTGTTGGTTCTGTCGTCATTTAGTGTAAATATTAGTAGTGGAATTTCAGTGGAAAATGTAGTGGCTGCAGAGCAGGAAGATCTTTTGACCGCTACGGATAAATACTTTACATACAGTATCTCCGGGGAGCAGGTAGAAATTACCGGGTATAGCGACGAGGGACCAAAGGACGTGGTTATTCCCGATACTTTGGAGGGTTACGCTGTAACTGGTATTTCTTTTAGGGCATTTGAAAACATGCAGCTAACCAGTGTGATTATTCCCGAGAGTGTTTCCACCATTGGTGACAGTGCCTTTAGAAACAACCAACTGAGTGAAGTTATCCTGCCTGAGAATGTTTCCGACATCGGCAGCTTTGCCTTCTCCGGCAACAGTATCTCCAAAGTGAGGCTTGAGTCCAATCTTTCGTCGGTGGGTTCGTTGTACTATGGTGTTTTTGGAGGAAATGCGATTAACGAGGTGGAATACGGCCCGGCGGTAACCCAAATACCGGAGAACTTCTTCAGGGACAGTGATCTAAGCGGTGCTGCAGCGGAGACCCTTATTATTGAAGGGATAACGCAAGTAGGTAGTTATGCTTTCCAGAACAGCGGCCTTACGGAAATTGTACTTCCGGAATCGCTTGTAAATATCGGCCGTTTCGCCTTTAGAAACAACCAACTGAGTGAAGTTATTCTGCCTGAGGGTGTTTCCACCATTGGTGACAGTGCCTTTAGAAACAACCAACTAAGTGAAGTTATCCTGCCTGAGAATGTTTCCGACATCGGCAGCTTTGCCTTCTCCGGCAACAGTATCTCCAAAGTGAGGCTTGAGTCCAATCTTTCGTCGGTGGGTTGGGTGCTCTATGGTATTTTTGGAGGAAATGCGATTAACGAGTGGAATACGGCCCGGCGGTAACCCAAATACCGGAAAACTTCTTCAGGGACAGTGATCTAAGCGGTGCTGCAGCGGAGACCCTTATTATTGAAGGGATAACGCAAGTAGGTAGTTATGCTTTCCAGAACAGCGGTCTTACGGAAATTGTACTTCCGGAATCGCTTGTAAATATTGGCCGTTTCGCCTTTAGTAACAACCAACTGAGTGAAGTTATTCTGCCTGAGGGTGTTTCCGCCATTGGCGGTAGTGCCTTTAGATACAACCAACTGAGTGAAGTTATCGTGCCTGAGAATGTTTCCGAGATCGGCAGCTCTGCCTTCTCCGGCAACAGTATCTCCAAAGTGAGGCTTGAGTCCAATCTTTCGTCGGTGGGTTCGTCGCTCCATGGTATTTTTGGAGGAAATGCGATTAACGAGGTGGAATACGGCCTGGCGGTAACCCAAATACCAGGAAATTTCTTCAGGGACAGTGATCTAAGCGGTGCTGCTGCGGAGACCCTTATTGTTGAGGGGATAACGCGGGTAGGCAGTGCTGCTTTCCAGAACAGCGGCCTTTCGGAAATAGTGCTTCCGGAGTCGGTTACAAATATCGGTAGTTACGCATTTAATAACAACCAGCTTGGCGAAATTGTTTTCCCGGATAATATAGATGATATCGGCAGGGATGCTTTTGCCGGCAACAGCATCTCCAAAGTGAGGCTAGAGTCCAATCTTTCGTCGGTGGGTTCGTCAAGTAGTGGTATTTTTAAAGATAATGTGATTAACGAGGTGGAATACGGCCCGGCGGTAACCCAAATACCAGGAAATTTCTTCAGGGACAGTGATCTAAGCGGTGCTGCTGCGGAGACCCTTATTGTTGAGGAGATAACGCGGGTAGGCAGTGCTGCTTTCCGGAACAGCGGCCTTTCGGAAATAGTGCTTCCGGAGTCGGTTACAAATATCGGTAGTTACGCATTTAATAACAACCAGCTTGGCGGAATTGTTATCCCGGATAATATAGATGATATCGGCAGGGATGCTTTTGCCGGCAACAGCATCTCCAAAGTGAGGCTAGAGGCCAACCTTTCGTCGGTGGGTTCACTTAGCTATGGTATTTTTAAAGATAATGTGATAGACGAGGTGGAATACGGCCCGGCGGTAACCCAAATACCAGGAAATTTCTTCAGGGACAGTGATCTAAGCGGTGCTGCTACGGAGAGCCTTATTGTTGAGGGGATAACGCGGGTAGGCAGTGCTGCTTTCCAGAACAGCGGCCTTTCGGAAATAGTGCTTCCGGAGTCGGTTACAAATATCGGTAGTTACGCATTTAATAACAACCAGCTTGGCGAAATTGTTATCCCGGATAATATAGATGATATCGGTAGGGATGCTTTTGCCGGCAACAGCATCTCCAAAGTGAGGCTTGAGGCCAACCTTTCGTCGGTGGGTTCACTTAGCTATGGTATTTTCGAAGAAAATATGATTAACAAGTTGGAATACGGTCCGGAGGTTTTGGTAATCCCGGGCAATTTCTTCCGGAATGCCGACTTAAGCGGTGTAGTCAATACAGACTTAGTGCCGGAGGGAATCATTAATATCGGCAGTAACGCATTTCGCAACAGCAGCTTGTCCAGTGTTGTGATACCGCACAGTGTGAGCACCATCGGAAATACGGCTTTTGCCGACAATCAGGAGGATCCGGAAGATTTAACAATTTATGGGGTTTTAGACTCTGTTTCGGCTGAGTATGCCTATCTTCACGGCCATACTTTTAAAGATATTGATGACGGTCATCTGCGTTATTATGCGGTAAGGTATGAGAGCACTGAGCATACCGGTGGGTCGGTCCCTGAGGATGCAAGCCTATATCAGGAAGGTTCTGCCGTTGTTGTAATGGGCAATACCGGCAACCTGGTCCGGACAGGGTATAATTTTGCCGGCTGGAATACGGAAGCAGACGGAAGTGGGACCTTTTATTCTGAGGGCTCCCAGTTAGTGATGGGTTCGGAGGATGTTACCCTGTATGCCCAGTGGCTTAAAGCTCCGGTGTTGTCTGCACAGAGCGGCCATTTGTCTGTGCACCTGCAATGGACATACGGCGGTGATCCCGCAGAAGTGAGTAAGTTTGATATCTACCGCTCCCCTGCTGGTAGTAATAATTATAGTCGTATCAGAACACAGACGGGCTACAGCTACACTGATTCTGTAGCGGCCGGACGCTATGATTATTATGTGCTGCTTACCGATACTGAAGGTAAAACTGCCATAAGTAATACGGTGCGTGGCGTATCCGTTGTTGAAGATCTGGAAGATCCGGTGGCGGTAATTGAGCCGGAAACCCTGCTGGCCGCAGAAGGGGTATCGTTTACCTTCTCAGGGGCGGCTTCCACCGACAATGACAGGATCGCCTCTTATGCCTGGGATTTTGGCGACGGAGCTACAGGAAGCGGTGTCAGCGCAACCCATACCTATAGCCAGGCGGGAACGTATACTGTTAGCCTCACTGTTACCGATCCTGCTGGAAACAGTAATACTGTCACCGCTGAGATTACGGTCTTAAATTTGGCCGTGGAGGACGGCTACAGGTTGGTCAGTTTTGAAGTTGTCGATGCGGTGAGTGTGGAGCCCATTGATTCAGCACAATTGATCCTGGAAGGGCAGCAGTTTGATGCGGTTGTTTCTGTTAATGAAGAAGGCCGGGCTCAGTTGGTGATGCCCGACGGCACGTACCAGCTTAATGCTTTGGCAGATGGGTATTTACCACGTTCGGCCACTGTAGTTGTAAATGAAAGTAATGATGAGGTAACTATGGGCCTTAGTGTCAGTCAGCTCGTTGCCGGTGAATTGACCGTCCATGAGATGAGCTATGAGGAAATTCTGGAAGCCGGGATTGACACCAGTGACCCGGATAACCACCATGTATACCGGTTTTCAACAGAGCTGGAGTTTATGGCGGGGCCGAGACTTTACGCGCTGCCGGTGGAAGTTTTTAAAAACAGTGCCGGCAAGATACTAAATCCCCAAGGACAGCGCTTTACACTGGGAGAGGGTTTAACGTGGGGTTCGGGCCTCAATCTAAGAATATTCCCCATCAGTGAACGTTTCTATCTGATAATTTACGGAGAAGCGCGCTGGTTAAAAGAAATGTATAAGGTGGAGCTGTTAGTCATCAATGAGTCTAATGTGGACTGGATTGAAGATTGTACAGCCGAACTGTTTTTGCCGGAAGGAATGTCTTTTGCATCAACTACCACTGGATCACAGCAGGCTCAAATAAATCTGGGTGACATACGGGAAGGTTCTTCTGCAACTACGCAATGGTTTGTGCGGGGTGATGAGGAAGGGGAGTACCACCTGAGTGCAGAGGTTACAGGCACTTTTATGCCTAATACAGAACCGTTTCACATGACTTTTGAAACAAACGAGGCGGTGAAGGTTTATGCCGGCAGTGCTCTGAATCTGAATATCACGGCACCCAGCGTGGCATTCCGAGGTGAGAGATATCACGTTTTGTTTGAGCTGGAGAACGTTTCGTCAAAGCCGATTTACAATTTGTCATTTGGTATTACAGGAGCGGAACAGTTTAAAATAATTGAGATCGGAGATGGTTCTACGGAACCGCTGATGCTAAGCGAAGAAGATTTTGGCGAGGGCATGACAAGGTCCATACCTGTTCTTGAGCCTGGAGACAAGTTTGTTATTGATTTCAGTACCACCATTTGGTTCAACTCAATCTGGGAGCTGACCGACGTGCCGATAGCCTATTACCTCACAAATGTCTTTGTCACCACGTTGGAAGGAAGTACCACCACAATTCCCCATCAGATTGAAATTAAGCAGGTGCCTCACTCCACAATTTTTGATTATGCCAAGATGTTGGCAGGAGGCGAACTGGAAGATCTGTTTATTCAGGTTATCACAGACGGTACAGTGCTGGCAGACCATGTCCCGTTGGCAAAGAATGTACGAAAAGCATACAAGCTGAGACAGGGGCCTGCCAATTCCGCGGCAAACATTTTTGTGAAGCGGGATGACGGGAGTGTTATTGACCTGAACGTGTCTAGTAGCGGCGGTGGCAGGATACAATCCGAACCACTTTGGCAGGAGTTTGATATTGTGGTGACTGCAGTGGGGCCGGGAGAGGCTACGCTGGTTGTTGAATTTGAGAATGACGGTAAAATGACTCGTTATGAGGTGCCTTTTGTAGTAGCAGATGAGGAGGCCGATCTGACCCATACTGCAGCAGTAAGTACGGCAGTGAACGGCAATCTTGCCACAAGTATCGTGGGGGTGGATGATGTTGAGGCGCTTATTGCTGGGGTGACTGCAAAAGAACATGTGGTATCCGAGCAGTACCCTTATACTTATTTTGACTCTCTGCTTGCTCTGAGGCCGGAACTTACTGCTGAAGAGGAAGGGGTGGTGACAGAAGGAGAGTTGGTGGTTCCTGGTGTATTGCTGGAAACTCTGTTTGAAGATACCTGGGGTAAACTGGGTTATCATAACCATTTGGCAGAGTTAACTTTCAGCCGGGAAGCGCTGTCGGCAATGGTGCAGGCAGCAGGAACTGAAGGCGACGTGAGTTTGGTTGCCGCAAGAGTGGATGCGGATACGCTAAAGGAAGCGCAGCGGGAGACGGCAGGCAACCGTCCCGTCTATGAGTTTGCAGTCTATAGCGGAGACGCTGAAGTTGTGCCGGGTAGAGTAGATGTTTCTATTCCTTACTCTCTAAAAGCCGGCGAAGTGGCGGAAGGGCTGGCATTATACCGGTTGGATGAAGAGGGTAGGTTGACAGAAATTGAGCATGAGTATGATGTTGATCGGGAACGGATTTTCTTTAGTACAGACTACTATGCCTGCTTTGTGATATGGTATGAAGATTTTCCTCTGGAGCCTGTGGTAGAAAGGCTGTTTGGAGCCAACCGCTTTACAACTGCTGTAGAAGTGAGCCAGAACGGCTGGCAGGACGGTTCTGATGCCGTAATCCTGGCTCGGGGTGATGACTATGCCGATGCTCTGGCAGGGGTGCCCCTGGCCTACCATTTAGATGCTCCCATCCTGCTGTCCCGCACCGACCGCCTGGAGAGTGTTACCACTGACGAGATACAGCGTCTGGACGCTTCCCGCGTTATTATCCTGGGCGGTACAGGGGCGATATCTGCAGCAGTTGAACAGGAATTAGCAGCCCTGGTTCCGGATGTGGACCGTATCGCCGGCCCGAACCGTTTTGCCACCGCAGCCCTGATTGCGGCAGAGATGGCAGAGGAAGGAGCAGTTTTTGATACCACTATGGTGGCGGTGGGCACCAACTTTGCTGATGCCCTGTCCGCCAGCTCTTATGCCGCTGTGAATGGGTACCCCATTCTGCTTACCCGTAACGACAGACTCCCTTCAGCGACAGAAGAAGTGTTAAATGAGTTGGCTATCAACGAAACCTTTGTCATCGGTGGTGATGCGGCGGTGGGAAGCGCTGTTTTCAGCCAGCTTCCAAACCCGAAGCGCATCTACGGCAGCAACCGCTACGAAACCTCCATCGCTTTGGCAGAAAAATTCCTTCCGCCGGGTACCGGTCATGTATATATGGCCACAGGACTGGACTTTCCCGATGCCATTGCCGGTGGGGGGCTGGCGGCAAAGAATAACAGTGGTGTCCTTTTAGTACGGGGGATCAGCAGTGAGCCCAACACAGTGCTGCAAGAATTCATAGCTGATTGTGGCATAACCTCGGTTACTATTTTTGGCGGCAGTGCAGCTGTGGGTGAAAGCATTGAAGACTGGTTGAAGGATAATCTTTAAGAAGAAGTAAGATTCTAAGAAAAGGGAGACCCTGCGCTATCTGAGGCAGATCTCCCTTTTTGTTGGATTTTTTTCTTAACGTAGCAGCAATTTTTGGCTCCGTGTACAAAAATAAGCACCCATGGGTGCTTATTTTTATTGGGGCGCGATAAACATTTGTGTCCAGTAGTGGCGTAAGTTGCTGGGGTCATTTGCATTGTAATAATATCCGATGCCGATGTGAGTCAGGTTGGGGTTTAGGATGTTTGCCCGGTGGCCTGGACTGTTCATCCAGGCATTAACAAGGGTCTGGGGTGAAAGAAAACCTGCTGCCAGATTTTCTGCTGCCCTGGTGTATGAAATTCCGTAATGGCTCATCATGTCAAAGGGGCTACCGTAGATGGGTGAGTTGTGGTCAAAGTACTGGTTGTCGTACATATCCTTAGACTTTATCTCTGCCACTTCAGAAAGCTCTGCGTGGTATTGTAGCGGGGCTAGTCCATGTTTTTCCCGTTCAAGATTTGTTAGGTCAAACACTCTTTGAATTCGCTCTGGAAGCGGAGGGTTTAGCGCCGAGGCAAGTAAATTTACAGCGTTTGCGGAGACGGCTTTCTCACCGCCAAGTATGGTAAACTTTGTGATTCCGGTATCGTTTACAATGGTTTGAATGGATTGAGGAATCTGTTCCGGTTGGACAAGGAGAATAGCAGTATGTTCTTTTGCTGCCAAAGCTGAGCCAGTTAGTGCGTCTGCAAAGTTCAGTGCCGTGGCTATATAAGCTTTATCGGTTGATATGTCTAAAGTCTGAAATATTTGTTCTACAGTCTCAAATCGGCTGCTTCCGGCAATTCTTTGGGGTTCCGGCAGGCTGGAGAGGACACTGTTGCTGATAACACGAGATCCGCCGATAACGATAGTGTTGCTGATTCCTGTGAGAGCGCTTTGAGTAGCAGAAGGAAGACTGTCTGTTGTAGATAGCAGGATGGGATATCCGTTAATGGCTGCATAGGAGGCGATGGAGAGAGCATCGGGAAAATCCTGTCCGTAAGCAATAATGGCTGTGTTGCTGGAAGGCATATTTTCTGCTATCAGCTGAGCAGTTTCATAACGGTTTGTCCCACCTATGCGCTCAACTGTAAGGCCCATGTTTGTTAATTGGTCTTCAACTGCTTGTGAGACTGCTGCATACCCACCCAATATTATAGCTTTTTTGGCACCAAGCCGGTCTACTTCTGCAGCTGTCAATGGATTTAAGGAGTTAGGCTGGGTCAGCAGGATCGGAGCATCGTGTTGGTAGGCCAGTGGAGTGCCGGCCAGAGCATCAGGAAAATCATCCCCGCGGGCAATTAAAACCGTGTGAGCGGCATCCCAGCCGCTGCGGGATATCTCAACGGCCGTTTCATAACGGTTAGAGCCATACAGCCTGTGTGTGGCTGCCTCAGTGATGGTGGCAGTAAAGAAAATAAATAAAAAGGTCAACAGTACACAAATTTTTGCGGAATGCATTTTCATAATTATTCCCCCCCCAGTGAATTACCAGGGTGTAGGAAGCAATAAAAAAACCTGCACAGGTGCAGGTTGTTCCTACCCCGGCGACCCGGCTGCCATAGCAATGCTTTAGGCCCGTGGCTTTGCGTCCCCGTCTTTCGACGGGTTTGCCTTTATCAAGGATTGTTTATATTTACCATTATAATGTAATTAGGAGTCTTTGACAATAACTTTTTTTTATTTTGACAGCAATTTAAAACCAGAGGTTTAACGAAAAGTGACGGTTCGATAAGAGGAACTGTAACTTATATTGGCGAAATAATATATTTTAGCCTGACAAAAGAATAAGGAGTGCCGTATGAAAATAATAAAAAGATTAATAAGTACTTTAGTAATCATATCGTTAATCACCATCTATTTGCCCGTCCAGCTATTTGCTGGCAGAGTTGATGTTGGTGTGACTTCACAAAAAATTAGTGCTCAGGTGACCGATTCACTTAAGGCTGATGAGTTTGTTGATGTTTTAATAATACTCAATGAACAAGCTGATACAAAGAAAGCAGCAGCCGACGTGCGAAAAGCAGTTCCTGCCGGTATGCCCGAAAAAGCAATAAAGAAAGCCGCAAGGGTTTCTGTAGTTAATACCTTAAAGAAAAATGCAGAAGTTACTCAAAAAAGCTTAATAAACTTATTATCAGAAGAACAGGAAAAAGGAAATGTTAAAGAATTTCGTGAGTACTACATTGTTAACCTTATTTATGCAAAGGTAAATAGGGTCGCTCTCGATGTTATAGCACAACATGCGGATGTAGGAAATATTCTGCCCAATAATGAATTTCAGGTACATAATACAAATATAGAAAGTATAAATAGTTTTTCACCATCTGGAGTTTATGGTGTTAAATGGAATTTAGAGAGAATTAATGCGCCCCTTGTGTGGAATCAATATGGAATAACCGGGGATGGTGTGGTGATAGGTATAATTGATACTGGTGTTGATTGGCACCATGAGGCTCTCAGAGAAAAATGGCGGGGCTATGATGGTGGAAGCATTGATCCTGATTTTAATTGGTTTGATGCGGTTAATCAACACGCTCTTCCAATTGATCTTAATAACCATGGAACACATGTAACCGGTACAATTTTAGGTTCAGTAGAAGAGATGCAAGGTTATTTTGGTGTGGCTCCCGAAGCTAAGTGGATTGCAGCAAATGCTTTTGGATCCGACGGAACAGCTAAGTCCTCTGATATTTTAGCAGCAGCTCAATATATGTTAGCTCCTACAGATATTAATGGTGTGGCTCATCCTGACAAAGCTCCTGATGTGATAAATAATTCCTGGGGCGGTAATGTGCCCGGAGAGAATGATGAATGGTTTAGGCCAATGGTTCAGGCTTGGAGAGATGCGCAGATACTCCCCGTTTTTGCCGCCGGGAACTTAGGAACATATGGTTCGGGCTCTATTTCACACCCTGCAAATTATCCGGAAAGTTTTTCTGTTGCCGCTACGGATAACAATGATTACTTGGCAATGTTTTCCAGCAGGGGGCCATCTCCTTACTTCGATAATATAAAGCCTGACATATCGGCTCCAGGAGTACAAATACTTTCTTCTATTACCGGAGGTGAATATGGTTATTCCAGCGGTACTTCGATGGCCGCTCCGCATGTTGCCGGGGTAGCCGCATTATTACTGGAAGCAAAGCCGGAGTTAACCATTGAACAACTAGAAGAAGTAATAAAAGACACATCCAGGCCATTAGAAGATCAAGAGTTCACAGGCTCTCCTAATTTTGGTTATGGATATGGCCTGATAGATGCTTTTGCAGCAGTTAGTCATGTGCTAAACGGTAGTTCTGATGTACCTGTATCCGGTGTGACGATAAATTATAATGCTTTGAATTTTAAGCTAGGTGAAAACGGCACACAACTTACGGCAAAAGTAGAGCCGAGTAACGCTTCAGAGCAAGGCGTTGTCTGGAAAAGCAGCAATGAAAGTGTTGCAAAAGTAATAGATGGATTTGTTTATCCTGTGGATCCGGGTATGGCTACTATTGAGGCCATTACGGTAGACGGTTCGTATGTGTCAGAAACTAATGTTAGGGTTACACACGTTAACAGGATTTTTGGTTTTGACAGGTATTCTACTGCAACTACCATTAGTGAATCAGGTTGGACACAAAGCCAGACGGTGGTTTTGGCCAGAGGTGATCAATATGCAGATGCTCTGGCTGGGGTACCATTAGCTTATCAGCTTGATGCACCTATTCTCCTAACCAGGCCTCATAGTTTGCCCACTGCTACTAAAAGAGAAATTGGCAGGTTACAACCGGAGAGAGTAATTATTCTAGGTGGTACCGGTGCGATATCAGAGGCAGTAGAAGATGAGTTAATTAAAATGGGGCTTGAGGCAGATCGTATTGCCGGTAAAAATCGTTTTGATACAGCAGCTTCTATTGCACAGCGAATAGCACCTTATGGGCTAGAAACAGCAATTGTTGCTACAGGATTTAACTTTCCCGATGCCCTCGCTGTAGCTTCTTATGCTGCCAGGGAAGGGTATCCTATAGTCCTTACAAGGGATGATGTGCTACCTGAAGAGTCCAGCAAATTATTTGATATGCTCGGCGTTAAGGAAACTATTGTTGTTGGCGGCACTAATGTTATTTCTGACGCTGTTTTAGATGACTTGCCTGGTCCTAAGCGTTTGGCTGGAAGAGACCGCTTTAGTACTGCTGTGGACGTTGCAGATTACTTTGCTCCAGATATGAAAGAGGTGTTTATCGCTACAGGTGGTGATTATGCTGATGCCATAACCGGGGCGGTCTTGGCTGCCAGAAATGAAGCAGGGATTTTGCTGGTGAGAAAAGATGCCGTGCCGGATATTGTCAGGAAATTCATTACAGATAACCAAGCATATTGGGTTACGGTCCTTGGGGGTTCCGCTGCCGTTAATTCTGAGCTAGACGCAGAGTTCTGGCAGATGATTTATTATAGCGGTAATTAACTTATTTTCAAAAACCTCCTATGGTGAGTTGCGACTGCCATAGGAGGTTTTTTGCTGCTTAGAGCTCTTAAAGTCAGACATAGGAATGTATGATAGTATTGATGTGCTGGGTGATTGGATTTATTACTTGGAACAGGGGAGCGCCAACATTTATCGCAAACCCATTAACAATGGCAACTGGGAATTAATCACCATTGAATAGTTTAGGCTAATTATCAGTAGAGAAGAAGCCTCTTGACAGGGGAGGCTTTTTAGAGTATTATATGAATGAATAAAAAATTATTCATTCAGGAGGATGGGTGATGAAGGTAGATAAAGCTGATATCTTTGTAAATGCTAGGGAGCTGTTTGCGGCTAAGGGATTTAAGGATACCAGTATTTCTGATATTACCAAGAAGACGGGTATTGCGGTGGGTAGTTTTTATAAGTTTTACGGGGCTAAGGAAGAAGTTTTTCTGGATGTGTTTATGGCAGAAAGTGAGCAGTTGAAGAAGGAAATTATGGCTGAAGTTGACCTGGACGATGAACCGGTTGCTGTGATAAAGGAAGCCACGGCAAAAATGTTTGTGGCCATCAGGGAAAACCCTATTTTGCGGGAATGGTACAGCAGGGATGTTTACGCTAAATTGGAGAAATATATTTATGAACAGGATGGGGCTGATAAGTGGGAAGATGAATACTCCTATAACCTGTTTACCGGCATCATAAAAAAATGGCAGCAAGAGGGGAAATTCAGAAATGATATTGACAGCGACATGATTTTAGCCATCTTTAACACATTTCAATATATTGATATGCATAAAGAGGAAATCGGCAGTCAGTATTTTCCCCAGCTGATGGAGCATATGGTGGAGTTTATTGTAAAAGGGCTGCAGGAGAAGAACTGATTTTTTTAAAATAAAATGAATGAACTAAAATATATTCATTCAGGAGGAGATAAGGATAAATGGAAAAGAATGTTACTATGGAAAATCTGTCGTCGGGTAATGTTGAGGCTGACAGTGCCAGGGCGGAGTTTCTTACTCTTCCCCTGGGCAGGCTGATGCTAAAAAATGCACTGCCAGCGGTGGCTTCCATGTTGTTTATGGCTTTATATCAGGCTGTGGACGCCATGTTGGTGGGAAGGCGCCTGGGGCCGGAAGCGTTGGCGTCGGTGAATATTCTCTATCCCATTCTAGCTGTCTTTGTTGGCTTGGCGGTGATGATCGGGGTGGGAGGCAATGCACGTATAGCGGTCTTGTTGGGGTCCGGAGAAACTAAGCAGGCCCGCAGGACACTGGGCCTGATAGTGGCTTTGGGGGTAGGATTAGGTCTGACGGGTAGCGTAGTAGTGGCTGTTTTTTTTCCACAGATTCTGGCTGTGCTGGGTACGTCCGGTAGTCTGGGTATTTTTGCAGGAGAGTATTTGAGGACCATGTATCCTTTTGCTACCATGATGATTTTGTTTTTTATCCTGGAGCAGTCTGTGCGCAATGACGGGCAAGCCGGGTTGGCAGCTATGGTCATGGCGGGGATGGCTCTTTTGAATATAGCTCTGGATTATTTATTTCTCTTTGTGCTGAATCTGGGAATTGGCGGTGCCGCTTTGGCTACAGGAATATCACAGAGTTTGGGTGCTTTAATATTTGTATGTTACTTCTGGCGAAAAACTTTACTGCGGCAAGACGGGTTGTGCTTTGCTACTCCCGGCGGCGGGGTGCCTGTACTGCTCTCAATAGCTGCCAACGGATCATCGGAGCTTTTCAACAGTCTGGCGGTGGGAGTGACCACGTTTCTTTTCAACCGGATAATCCTTAGTTATGTAGGCGCTATGGGCGTGGCTGCTTTTTCTGTAACCCAGTATCTGCTGGCAGTGGGGATGATGGTTTTTATGGGGCTGGGAAATGGTGCACAGCCCATACTAAGCTATAATCATGGGGCTGGTCTGACAGAGAGGGTGCAGGGCACTTTGATCAGATTATTGGGAACATCTATGGTTATTGGCTTCTTGTTCTTTGTGGTGATGCGCTTTCAGGCTGCTTCGTTGGCCGGGCTCTTTATTGCCGATCATCCTGAAGCGCTGGCCACAACTCTGCGGGTTGCCGCTACTGTTAGCTGGTCAATGCTCTTTATTCCAGTGGGTATTGTGGTTTCAGTTTTCTTTACCGCACTGGAGAAGGCAGAAAAATCTTTGATTATTGCTGTTTGTCGTGGCTTTGTTTTTACCGTGACCGGCCTGGCTCTATTTCCGCTGCTGTGGGGTGAAACAGGAATCTGGATAACACCGGTTTTCGCCGAAGGGGCCACTGCTTTGGTGGGGACAGTTTTGCTTTACCGCTGGTTGGCGGGGAACAGTCCCGTGTTTTCTATGGAAGCAGTGGTGGATGGTGAGAATATTTGATGCTAAGTAGTGCATAAAAGAAGAACATATGAAGGCTAATTGTATACAACAACCCTCCTCCGGGAATCTTACCCGCGAGGAGGGTTTGTTTTGCGCAAAGCTACTTGGATTTATCTCTTACTTTTCCTGATTGTCTTAATAATGACGATTTATCTGTTGATACCCGGGATTCCCAGGGTGCCAATGACCGATCCTCCGGAAGGCGATGCTTGGGGGGGCCAGATAGATGAAGGGATGCCTCCTTACGGACAGGTTAAGCGGGACGGATTGACTGTTTTGATCTGTGATCCTTCTTCGGCGCGGGGTGCTGAGTTTATTGTGCTGAATATACCTGATACCGGTGAAATTAGGGCTTTGTATATTGCCGGAAGTGCGGAAGTTGGCGGAGAACCGCTGGGACGTTTGGATGATTCGGAGGCGGTGGTAGAGGCACTCTCTGAGTACCTGGCCATTGACAATTATATTGTCACTGATATGTCACTGGTGGATGATTTTTTCGGCCAGTTTTCTACAGGGGAGATTTCTGCTTTGACAGAAGAAGCTTCACCGCTGGAGTTTTTTCAGCAGCTGCTGCAGGTTACTGGCGAAAACAGCTCCGGTTTGGCCAGTACTCTCTGGGAAGTGGCCGGAAGTATAGAAACTGATTTGAGTCCGTCCAGAGGGCTGCAATTAGTAAATCGGCTGAATCAAGTGCGGCCTGAGGAAATAAGGTTGTCTACTATCCTTTCCACAAAAGAGTTTGAGGCTGAAATCAGGCGTTTTGTGGAGGGGAGGTGATATTATGGTGGAGAGGGGTTTAAAATGCTCGGTGGTAAACTGCAAATTTAATAAAAACCTGCTGTGTTCAGCAGGATCAATTGAAGTTAACTGTGATGACAGATCAATTCGGGCTTCAGAATCTGAGGAAACCTGTTGTGATACCTTTGCCCCCTGGTATGATGAGGAAATGTAAGAAGGGGCATGGTCGGACCAGGTGCCAAAGGGAGGTGACTAAATGGAAATCAGTGTGAAATGTTCTGTTTCCAACTGCAAGTATTACAGCAATCTGGAGTGCACTGCGGAAGCCATCGAGGTGAATTGTGACGATACCTCCATGCTGGCCTCGGATTCCAGGGAGACGTGCTGCGACACGTTTAAGCCGGTGGATGAAGGTGATGAACGGCCCAGAAAATAGTTTAGTCAAAAGAAGGCATAGGCCTTCTTTTGTTATATTGGTTATAATCGTAATATTCTATCTATGAATTCTTATATAGCTCTGGTATCCTGATAATAAGCGTAGAGAACTGCATTGTTGTTGTTTCTGCGCAAAAATAGGATTCAGAGTTTATTACCAGATAAAGGAGCTATGAGATGGGAAAAGTAACTTTTGATTATTCCAAGGCATTGGGATTTGTGAGAGAGGAAGAGATGGCGGCATTTAAAGAAAGGGTAAAGCTCTGCCATGGTATGCTGCAGAATGGGACCGGTTTGGGTAGTGATTATGTGGGCTGGGTGGACTTGCCTGATGCTTATGACAGAGAAGAGTTTGGCAGGATAAAAGCTGCTGCGGAAAAGATTAAGAGTCAGGCCGATGTTTTGATTGTGGTGGGGATAGGGGGCTCTTATCTGGGAGCCCGGGCGGCAATTGAGATGCTGTGCCATAACTTTCATAATGAGCTGGCAAGAGATAAAAGAAGCGGAGCCAAGGTATACTTTGCCGGGCATAACATTAGCTCAACTTATTTAAAGAATCTTTTGGATATGGTGGAAGGACAGGATATTTGTATCAATGTGATCTCTAAGTCCGGTACCACCACCGAGCCTGCTTTGGCTTTTCGGGTATTAAAGGAATACATGGAGAAGAAGTATGGTGAGAAAGGGGCCGCCGAGAGGATATATGCCACCACCGACAGGTCCAGAGGCGCTCTGAAGCAGCTGGCCGATGAGGAGGGTTATGAGACCTTTGTGGTGCCCGATGATATCGGGGGGAGGTACTCGGTGCTTACCCCGGTGGGCCTGTTGCCCATGGCGGCGGCAGGTATTAACATAGATGAGGTTATGGATGGTGCCAAAGCAGCTTATGATTATTTGGCTGTGGATGTATTGGAAGACAATGGAGCTTACCAGTACGCGGTTTTGCGCAATCTTTTTTATAATAAGGGAAAGACGGTGGAGGTTCTGGTAAACTACGAACCCAGCCTGTCTTATCTGGGTGAGTGGTACAAGCAGTTGTTTGGCGAGAGTGAGGGCAAGGACAAAAAAGGGATTTTTCCCGCTTCCATGAATTTTACCACCGACCTGCATTCCATGGGGCAGTACATGCAGGATGGGCGAAGGAATTTGTTTGAGACTGTGCTAAATATTGAGGAGAGCAGAGAAGAAATGGTGGTTAAGGAAAATAAGGATAACCTGGACGGTTTAAACTATTTGGGTGGGAAGACGCTGGATTTTGTAAACAAGAAGGCCATGGAAGGTACTTTGGCTGCCCATGTGGATGGAGGAGTTCCCAATATGGTGATAAATATTGCCGAGGCTTCTCCGTACTGTTTTGGGTACCTGGTATACTTTATGATGAAGGCTTGTGGATTGAGCGGGTACCTGTTGGGGGTTAACCCCTTTGACCAGCCCGGGGTGGAGGCTTATAAAAGCAATATGTTCAGGTTATTGGGAAAACCGTAGATACACAAAACCCACTAAGTGGTTGTCACTTAGTGGGTTGTTTTTTGCGCCAGGTTAAGTTTTATAAAGAGCAGGGGGGCCAGGTAGGTTATCCAGAAGGTGGAGAGGGCGTATTGGGTAAATGTAAAGAGGTGTGAGTTAATGGTAAAGAGTGCTGGGGGAGCAAGGATTATCAGGGGTATGACGGGCAGGCCCAGGAGTGCTTTGATAAGGTGTTTTAGCCGGGTTGTTTGCAGGGTGAATTGGAGGGTTTCTCTTTCCAGGAGGTAGCCCAGGGCGGCTCCTGCGGTGTAGCCTGTTAAGTTGGGGGCGTAGGTGGCGGGGATGAAAGAGAGGGCCAGGGGGATGGTTAGAGAAAGGAGAAAGAGAAGGGAGAGAGAGGTTTTTTTGTGCCAGTTTTTTTCCTTCAGAGTTATGCCCAGCCAGAAAAAGAGGGCCAGAAATATTATGCCGGTTATGTATCCTCCCAGGACGTCGCCGGGGAAGTGGTAGCCCAACATGACGCGGGAGAGGCCCACCAGAATGATTATGGTGAGGGATAGGATCCAGAAGGAGCGTTTTTTAATTAGAATGGCCAGGTAACCCCATACCGCTACGGCGCCGGATGTGTGGCCGCTGGGAAAGGTGTAGGTGGGGACGGTAACCCCCCTAACCGCGGGGCGGGGCAGGCGGACAATGTCTTTGGGGATTTCGCTGGTGATAAAGATTGAGAGGGGCATCATGATGAGACCCCAGGAGCCCAGGGGTTTGTTTACGGACCAGTAGATCACTGAGAGCAGGACCAGAAAAAAACCTTCGCTGCCTAACGTGGTGATGGCACGGGATATGATGTAGATGTAAGGGTTTGTGATGGTGGGGGATACAAAGGTGTAGGCTATTTCAGTGCTGCGCAGGGGAGCCCAGAAAAAATAGAGGATGAGGCTGAGGATTATTACAAGTAAAGTGCACAGCAGGCGATAAGTTCTTTCTTTAGCCGGTTGTAGGGAAAAATATTTTCGCGTCAAGGGTGGTAAATCCATTTTTGGCCTCCCTTTACGAGTTAGTGTCGGTTTTAAGCATGCTGCAGAAAGGGGAGCTTTATTCCTGCAGTTGGTTCACCCATAGCGCAAGATCGCTGATGGTGGTTATTTCCAATTCCCGGGCGCGTTCTTCCTGCATTAAGATGGCGTAGGAGTCTTTGAGAGGAGCGGGTTCCAGCCATACCAGATCGTTTTCGGCATCTTTTTTGGCAATGCGCTGATAGAGTTCATGGTCGGGGAGGGGATCTTCTTTTTCGAATATTTCCCACCAGGCGGTGCCGGTGTACTCCCAGTAGAGGTGGATTTCTCCGGTTAACAGGGCGTTGCGGTTCTGAGGGGTATCACCCAGGTCGGTACGGTCTTCTACAGGGATTCCCGCATGTTCCAGAGCCAGGATGGTGATTTGGGCCAGGGTTTGTTGTTCGGTAAACGGTTTGGCGCCGATGATTACCGGTTCCGTATCCAAGGCAGGCTGACCTTCGCCGGAGAGAAAGCCTTCTTGTTTCAGCCAGTCCCGGGCAATTTCTGAGTGGGGGTACTCCTTGATGTCTGCCAGGTAGTTTAGGTTGATCATGGTGTCGGTGTCCAGTTGTGCGCTGATTGCTGCCATGATTTCTTCGATTTGCGGGTGCTCCTGCAGTGTTTCCCGACGAATTACCGGAGCCGGGTTGTAGACGGAAAAAAAGCTTTTGTCGTCTGTTAGCCTGACCAGATCCAATTCCTGTATTTTTCCGTCGGTGGCATAACCCATGGCCGCATCCACATCGCCGTGGTACAGTGCTTCGTGGGTTAGGCCAAACACCAGGTCGTACACCACATCAAATTCAAAACCGTAGGATTCCTGCAGGGCGGGCAGTCCTTCTTCGCTGATGATGAAGTCATGATAGGTGGCAAATCTGGCCACTTCCAGTTCAGGAGGTTCTTCTTCCACGCAGCCTGCCGCAAGGAGGATAAAAAGGATTGCTATCAGGGGATATACTTTAGACATCAAAACGCCTCCTTCTTAAAAACCGCTAGATAAAGGAGATGGCCAGCAAAGACAAGCTGCCAACCAAAAACATAACCGGGGAATCCCAGGTATGGGGGGAGAATGCTTCGGCCAGGGTCATGAGGATGGGGATGGCGGCCAGGGCCACCATCAGTTGCAGCGGAGTAAAAAAGGTGTAATGGGCGATTACTACAATAATGCTGGTTATTAAGACGCAGGCGCTGCCTTCAAAGGTTCTGAAATACTTTTTATCGGAAAAAAGAGCATAAGCTGCGTATTTATGTTTGCCAAAGCGCACACCAACCGGTTCGGCCAGGCCGTCGCCAATGCCATAGATCAGAATGGGGATTAAGATTAGTTCCATCAGGCCTAATTGGGAAAACAGTATCCCCATGGGAATCAGGACAAGATATCCTGCGGCGGTTTGGGTTGAGAGCCAAAGCAGTGTGTGGGGACGGTCTTCGGGACGGTCAAAAGAGCTAAACATGGTCCTGATAAAGGGCACCCGGTCTCTGATGGGCTTGATATAGAAGATAAATTTAAAGACCGCCAAAAAAGCGCCCAGAGCAAAGAGGCCAAATGACTGGTCATAGGCATAGCCCCGGTTTAGGAGGATGGGAATCACAAACAGGGTAAAGTGGTTTATCTTGCGGGTATAATTTACTTTAACGTTTTTATGTTCGGCAAGGTAGCCGTTTGTGTATTGAATCAGGCAAAGTGCAGTCAGGCTGATGGCCTGATTCAAAAGAAATGACAGTTCAAAGATTGCATCCATGACAGTACCTCTTATAACAGTTTTGGAATCCTTAATCTAAACTACTTTCTCTACGGATACATGGCATCCTTTTTTTTAAAACTCTTAATCTTACTGGAATATTAAATTTACATGGCAACAGGTAATATTAGAGGAAACAGGGGTAAAATGATTAATATTGATATGAAGATAATTGACTGAAACTGGTTGGAAAGGAGCGAGCTTTTATGCTGGATTTGTTGAAAGAGCGCAGGAGTATCCGCAAGTTTGCCGACAGAAACGTGGAAAAAGATAAGACTGATGCTATTATGAAAGGTGCCCTTTTGTCTCCCTCTTCAAAGTCCAGGAGACCGTGGGAGTTTATTGTTGTTACTGATAAGGATATGCTGGAAAGGCTTTCTCAGTGCAGAGAACATAGTTCCAAGTTTCTGGCCGGCGCTCCCCTGGGTATTGTGGTGCTTGCCGACCCGGAGGCGTGTGATGTATGGATTGAGGATGCTTCCATTGCCTCCATTATTATTCAGTTGACTGCCCATTCACTGGGGCTTGGCTCCTGTTGGATCCAGGTGCGGGAAAGGTTTTACTCTGAAGGTGTGCAGGCAGAAGATTATATTAAGAAAGCTTTGGGGGTCCCGGAGAAGTATCATGTTGAATGCATGATAGGCATCGGCTATCCCGGCGAAGAGAAGAAGCCTTATGCTGAGGAAGATTTGCTTTATGACAAGGTTCATTACAATAAGTATGGTTAGGTACCGCACCTCCTTTGTCGCAAAGGAGGTGTTTTTTTCTCAGGGGGCTATGGTAGATGTAATGAAGGGGATTTAATATGCTTGTCGAATTACAGGTAATCAGACTAGAGAATGATATGTAATTTGCCATAGAAGGAGAGCAAGATGCTAGCGCGGTTAGACAGAACACTGTTTGAGTGGTTATATGGTTTAGGCTGCGGCACTTGGCTTGGTAATGTGATGGTGCCGGTAACAAAGCTGTCGTCTAAGGTTTTTTATGTTCTTTATCTGGGTTTTATTGTATTTCTCCTTGTGCAGCGGGATGAAAAGATTATCCCGCTTTTACTGGGTCCTGCTGCAGGGTTGTTGTTTGCCAGGGAGTTAAGAAGGATTTGGTGCCGTCCCAGGCCGTTTGTTGAGTTGGAGATAGACAGCCTGGTGCATCACGGAGCCGACGGTTCGTTTCCCAGCAAGCACTCCATGTCTGCTTTTGCCATAGGAATGAGTATCTGGTATGTCAATCCATCCGTGGGTGTCTGGGTGCTGGCTTTGGCCGGATTAACAGGCTTGTCCCGGGTCATGGTGGGGGTGCACTACCCCTCGGATATTCTGGTTGGTGCCGGCATTGGAGTTTTGGCTAGTGTAGCTGCTTTTAATCTGTTATAGAGAATTGGGGATGTCTATGGGAGAGAGGCGGATTGCCACTGTTTCGTGGCTGGCGGTTTTTTTGTGGATGGGTCTGATTTTTTATCTTTCTCATCAGCCGGGAGAGGCTTCGGCGGCGCTGAGCAGCGGTGTAACCGATGTTATTTTTCGCACCGTGGTGGCGGTCTTTAATATTGATGTGGCCCCCGGCGCCGGGGACGGCATGTTTCATTTTTGGGTAAGGAAAAGCGCCCATGCATTTTTGTACTTTGTATTGGCAGTGCTGGTAATTCATGCGCTGGGCAGAAGCGGAGTGGTTGGCCGCAAAGCGTACTTAATTGCTTTTCTGTTTTGTGTTTTTTATGCTGTCACCGACGAGGTGCACCAGTTATATGTGCCGGGTAGAAGCGGGGAAATCGGTGATGTGGTGATAGACAGCGTTGGGGCTGCGGCTGGCTTAGTCGTTTTTAGCCTGGGAAACAATTTAAGAAGGTATGTGCTAAAAGCAAGGGAATAGCCATAATGCAGTTAATAAAACTAAGCTTAAAGTACTAATTTTCAGATTATTGCTTCGACCCTGTTGAGCATTTGCCGGCAATATGTTACAATTTTGTTTGTACTTGTTACATGCTGTGTGGAGCATGTGGCAAGCAGCGCAAGAGGGGCGGTGACTGTGGCAAGTCACCGCCCGATAAAAATATAGCCGGATTTCCGGCATAAGAAAATGACGCCGTTAAGCGTCATTTTTTTGCTCTTTCTTTGTTTTAGAAGACACCTCTCAAAATCAGGTAGGCGGCGGTGAGCCCGGCGATTAGAATCAGAAGGATAAAGATGATAAGAAGGCCCCAGCCCCAAATGGCCCAAATCTGCTGGGTGTCTTTAAATTCCTCTTTGTTGGACCAGTCACGGTTTTTCCAGGCCCATTCATTTCCTTTAAAGCCCAGGACAAACATCATAATAATATTTACGCCGGGAATAAGAGCAAGGAGAGCAATATAGGTTTTATTGGCGATACCCCAGATCCAGTTTAGCCAGAAGGCGCCCCAGTTCCAGCCGCGGATTTCCTGGGGGACAGCCGGTTTGCGTGTACTTGGTTGACTCAATGTATGTGCTCCTTTCTTACCGTACAACTATTGCTCTGAATAGATTCCACACAAAGCCAATATTCCCTTTTTGCCAGATTAAGAATTTATCTGTTTTATTTTTTTGGTCAAGCTAATACAATGTTTGAGGACAGGGAAAGAAGGGAAGTGTATTTATGGGAGAACAGGAAAAACAGAGGTTTGTGTGGAATTAACGAAAAAACAGTCGGCTGGAGGTAGGACAATGAGAAGATGGTTAATTGTATTTTTAATTTTACTGCTAAGCTTTACAATTATGGCGGGATGCGGCAGAAATAATGATAACAACAATAACTTTGAACCGACGGTTCCTGAACCACCGCCTGAAGAAGATACTGGAATTGTTACTCTGCAAAAAGTGGATCCGGTCACGGCGGTTATCAATAACCATGCTGCGGCCCGGCCGCAGTCCGGTTTACAGGAAGCAAGTATTGTTTACGAGTTTTTGGTTGAGGCCGGGTATACCCGTCTGTTGGCTGTTTATGATACTAAGGTTGAAGAGAATGTAACAGTGGGGCCTGTGCGGAGCTTGCGCCCGTATTTTGCTGTGCAGGCTATGGAACATGGAGGATGGGTGGCTCATTCCGGTTATTCGGAACGGACGAGAAATTTGATTCAGGGTCTAGGTTTGCGGGAAATCACCAGCGGTACGTATTTGTACCGGGATAACTCCAGAAATGCGCCGCATAACCTCTATACCAGTATGGAGCAGTTGTATGATGCCCGAGGCGATTCTGAAGTGAGGACTGTGAACGTTGAGGCTCCGGATTTGCCGGAAGGATATCAAGAAGGGTTAGAACTTGACATTAGGTATGCCAGTCACAACCAGGTACGTTATGAATATGATGCAGAAAATGAAGTCTATTTGCGGTTTGTGGACGGCAGGGAATCCTCTGACCGGGAGACCGGTAAGCAGTACAATGCCAGACGGGTAATTGTACGGGAAAACCGGGTAACCAATGTGCCGGGGGAGAGCCTGGTGGATATTGACCTGTCCGGTTCCGGTAGCGGCCTGCTCTATGAAGAGGGAAGAAAATATGAGATAACCTGGGAAAAAAGTGGTGGCGAGACCCAGTATTATTATCAGGATGGGACACCGGTTGATCTGAGCTTTGGCAATACGTGGATCCAGGTTGTACGGCAGTAAAGTAAACTCCGGAACTTTATTCGTTCCGGAGTTTTTTTCCTTAAAGGAGTTTGGGGGGAAATCGCGAATTTTAACCTGATAACTTTTTTTACAGGGAGAGGAACGTTGGAATACTTACAGGTATTTGTATTGTCTGCCATGCCGGTGGTGGAAATCAGAGGCGGTGTGCCTCTGGGTGTAATGTTGGGGCTTTCCGGTTGGGAAGCGTTGGCGGTCAGTGCTTTGGGCAATGTGGCTATTATATTGCCATGGTTGCTTATTTTGTGTCATCTGGAGACCTATTTTGCCCAGAACCGGTTAACTGCACCGCTTTATAACAGGATGGTGCACAAGGCGGAGAAAAAGCGGGCCTCATTTGTCAAATACGGCAAGTATGCTTTGTTTTTGTTTGTGGCCATTCCGCTGCCTGTCACCGGAGCGTGGACAGCCTGTGTAGCTTCCAGGGTTTTTCGTATACCCATGAAAGATACTTTTTGGATTGTGTCTCTGGGCGTGGTAATGGCGGGGATTATTGTTTTGCTTAATACCATGATGGTAATCAGTGTGTTTAGTTAAGGCGCCATTGGGATATGGTAGGTATTAGAACAGTGGATTCGAGGTTACCGTATGTCTGAAAATAATAAAACGATACTGAAGTGGACGGGCATCGTCACGGTACTGCTGGTGGTTTCCCGACTGCTGGGCTTTGTGCGGGAATCGGCCATTACCTTTCGCTTCGGTGCAACGCTGGAGACAGATGCCTATTATCTGGTTATGGTTTTACCACAGGTTTTGTTTTTGGCCTTTAACGATGCAATAAAGACGGCGTTTATTCCCGTATACGGTGAGTACCATAAGCGGGAGGACGGCGCTACTTTGGCTGCCACCGCTTTTGTGATTTTAGCGGTTAGCCTGATTATAGTCACGGCGGGATTAATCCTATTTGCGCCCTGGGTGGTGCGATTGGTGGCACCCGGCTTTGAGGGCGAGAAGTACCAGATTGCGGTGGAGATGGCCCGGGTTATTCTCCCGTCCCTTATTTTTATGGGTCTGGGTGGGTGGTGCAGCGGTATTTTGCACACTAAGAGGAACTTTGTGATTCCCGCCATTCCGGCATATTCCAGCAATCTGATTATTATTTTTACAGCACTGCTCTTTGGTTTGCAGTTTGGAATTATGGGACTGGCCTGGGGGACTGTGGTGGGTTTTGCCAGCCAGTTTCTGGTGCAGCTGCCGGCGGTGGCTAAACACAATGTATTCAAGGATTGGAAGCTGGACTGGCGCCATCCCGGGTTAAAGAAGATGGCGGTGGTACTGCCACCGGTTTTGTTGGGCGGTGCCGCCATCGAAATTAAGACTTTGGTGGATCGGATGTTTGGTTCACTTCTGCCCGACGGCAGTATTACCTGGCTTGCTGTTGCTAACCGAATATATTTGTTGCCCAACGGGATTTTGATTTTGGCTTTGCTCACAGTGCTGTATCCCACGCTGGTGGAGCTGAATGTGGAAAAAAAGATGGCTGAGTTTAAAAAAACCTTCCGTGAAGGTGTAGGACTCATTGTGGTTTTAATGCTTCCCATGATGGTGGGGCTTGTTGTTCTGCGGGTACCGGTTGTGCGACTTTTGTTTGAACGGGGCGAGTTTGGTGCGGTGGACACCGCTGCCACCGCCTACCCGTTGGCACTGTACAGTATCAGCCTGATGCCGCTGGGGATTATGTTGTTGATTAAGCGGACTTTTTTTGCGCTGCTGGATACCAAGACGCCCATGTATTTTATGATTTTTACCGAGGCCTTAAATATTTTGCTGAACTATTTGCTCATCGGGCCATTGGGACATGGGGGTATTGCGCTGGGCACGTCCCTTGCGGTCTATGTAGGAGCGGGGGGGATGGCTTACCTTCTCTGGCGCAAGATTGGTATGCTGGGTGGACGACGGATTTTCGATACTTTTGTTAAGTCGGCGGTGGCCGCCGGCATTATGGGGCTGGTGGTGTTTTGGGGGCAGCGGTTTTTAACCGGCGGCGGATTTGTTCGCCAGGCTATGGAGCTTGGCGCCTTGATTGGTTTTGGTGCGGCCCTTTATTTTGCCATGGCCTACGCACTGAAGGTAAGAGAGTTGGACGTGGCACTGGAGATGGTGCGGCGCAGACTGAAGAGATAATAAGACCCGACCGGGTCTTATTTTTTTTGTAACAAAAAGTTACATAATTTATCATGGTTTGGTAAAGATATGTGGTAGTATTTGATGATTTGGAAAGGAGTTGTTGGTATGCAAAGGAGGAAGTGGTTGATTTTTAGCCTGATAGCGCTTTTTGCTGTGGCGGTTTTGTCCGGTTGCCCCCCGCAGGATGATGCGGATCCGGATGATCAGCAGCCGCCCCCGCAAGATGGCGAGCGGGCTCAGATTGACATTAATACTCTGACCCAGCAGTGGGCGGATTCGGATCACAGCAATATTCAGCTTGGTCCGGCAGCAAGAGAAGGGTGTATTAACTGTCACGACGGCGCCGCATTTGCCGAAGGGGTGACGGACCCCGCAGAGCTGGAACGGGAATTTTTCGTATCCATTGACTGCCGGGCCTGCCATACCGGAGCAGGTGCAGATTTGTTGGAGGCGGGAACGGTGGAAATCCCCACCGCAGATGCAGCCATCGAAGCGGGCAGAGGAGCACAGTGTTTTTACTGCCATAACGAGCGGCGTGCGCCGGATATTGAAGATGAAAGGCGTTCTGCTCCCCACGCCAGCAGTCAGGCCGGTGTGTATACTGCTACCGGCGGTATCCGGGCGGAAGGTTTTGACTACGGCAGCACCACTGCTCACGAAAACCTGGATAACACCTGTAACGCCTGTCATATGACGCAGACCGAAGGGAACTTTGCTTCCCATTCCTTCCGGGTGGATGACACCCAGGCGGCGTGCGGTCAGTGTCATCAGGAAATTGGTGAGGATTCCAACCTGACGGCAGGGGCCGATTATGACGGTGACGGAGAGACCAAGGGCTTCCAGGATGAAGTGCAGGGCCTGTTGGATCTGTTGGAAGCTGCCATCTCTGAAGAGTTGAACGGCGGTTCGTTTACCACCGGTGGAGGACGCATTCAGTTCACCAGTGGAGACGGTGAAGAAGATGTTGATGTGCCTAATGAAGTGTACCAGGCTGCATACAATCATGTGCTGGTAACATATGATGGCAGCCTTGGTGTCCATAACCCCATCTTTGTGGTACAGCTGCTGCAGCAGTCCTACCGGCAACTGACCGGTGAGGATGTCCCTGATGCAGAAATAAGATAGTTGAAAATCCCGGCTGCGGCCGGGATTTTTATTTTACTGGTATGAAATTATAACGCTTCGCAGTATGCGAAGCTGCTAAGGTAACCAGTATTGAAAGGCACGAGTTGAGGGAACTGAATAAGCGTGCCTTTCTTAGGGCAGGATGTTGGCTGTGGTTTGTGGAAATAGTAGGCGAGGTGATAGTTATGCGTTATGAACAGCCTTTGTTTCGGCCTCCCAGTGAGGCGTACAGTTTAATTTTACAGGCAACCATCGGGTGCAGTCATAATGCCTGTTCTTTTTGCTCCATGTATAAGGGGAAAAAGTTTCGGGTACGTAGTTTGGAAGAAATGGCAGAGGACATCCGCATGGCTAAAGAGCGCTATGGTTATGTGGAAAAAGTTTTTCTGGCCGACGGTGATGCACTGGCCATGGAGACGGATCATTTGCTGGAGCTTTTGCAGTTGGTGCGGGAGGGCTTTCCCAAAGCACGGCAGATTTCAGTTTATGCCGGGCCTAAGAATATCCTGGCTAAAAGTGAAGAGGAGCTGCGGTCTATAAGGGAGGCCGGTGTTTCTTTGGCTTATTTTGGGCTGGAGAGCGGCGACGAAGAAGTGCTAAAAGAGGTAAAAAAAGGAGCCACCCCGGAGGAGATGGCTAAAGCAGGGAAAAAGATTCAGTTAGCTGGCATAGATTTGTCGGTGACGGTTATCCTGGGTCTGGGCGGCCGCCACAGATGGCGGGAGCATGCTCTGCAGACAGCTAAAGTGGCCTCAGAGATAAATCCCCGCTATCTGGCGGCGCTGACCTTGATGGTGGATAAGCGCACACCTTTGGGTAAAAAAGTGGCTTCCGGCGAGTTTGCCGTACCTTCCGCTGCAGAAAGCCTGTTGGAGCTAAAAACGTTAATCGAAAACCTGGAGGTAGATGATTGTCTGTTTCGCTCCAACCATGCCTCCAACTATTTGGCAGTGGGGGGAGCGCTACCCAAAGACCGCAAAAGTATGATTTCGGCCATTGAGCAGGCGCTCAGGGATCAGCGTTTGTTAAAAGATGAAGCTTTTAGGGGGCTTTAACCACATTTTCCGGACTGCCGGCCAAAAAGGCGGTAATGTTTTGAACGGTGGTTTCGCGAATGCGGTGGACTGCCTCTTTGGAGTTAAAGCCGATGTGGGGTGTTATTACAACATCTTCCCGGTTTAAAAGAATATGGTTTTTGAGCACGGTGGTGAGAGTTTCCGGTGGAGTGTGGGGGCTAAAGAGCTTTTCATCTTCCACAAACAGCTCTTCGCTTTCCAAGACATCCAGGCCGGCGCCGGCAATGGTGCCGTCGTTTAAGGCGGCCAGCAGGGCGTCGGTTTCCACCAGCTCACCGCGGGCCGTGTTAATTAACAGGGCCCCTTTTTTTATGGTGGAGATATTCTCCTTGTTAAGCAGATGGTGGGTTTTTTCGTTAAGCGGCGCATGCAGGGAAATAATATCCGCCCGGGTCAGTACTTCTTCCAGAGGAGCATAGCTAAACTGCAGTACCTCGGCTAAAAAGGGGTCCGGGGTGGGATCCACCGCCAGCACCTTCATGTTAAAGGAACGGGCAATTTTTATGACGTGCAGGCCAATGCGGCCGGCTCCTACCACGGCCAGCGTTTTGTCCTTAAGGTCAAAGCCCTGCAGGCCCTTAAGGGAGAAATCCTCCCGCTGGGTGCGGAGATATGCTTTGTAGATGTTTCTGGAGAGGGTCAGTATCAGGGCGAAGGCATGCTCCGCCACCGTGTTTTCTCCATAAACCGGTACGTTGCAGACCGGGATGTTGCGCTCTGTTGCCGCTTTAAGATCGATATGATTAAACCCGCTGGAGCGGGTAAGGATAAGCTTAAGGTTAGGTAGCTGCGAGAGCAGCTCAGCAGTGGCATGGGAGTAGATAAAAACGGAAATGATTTCACTGTCACTGAAATCAGCGATATTTTTGTCGCTTAAGGGTTCTTCTGTAAAGCTGAGACTGTGGTCTTTAAGAGCTGTTTCAAAAGCAGGTCGGTCTCCTGTTTGGGTTTCAAAGAAGGTGATGTTTGCCATATGTTTTCCCCTTTAACTGAAGTTTAATTGTAGCTTACCTTCAGCGGGGGGCGAATATGTAAGGCGGCGGATTAAAGGTTTCCCGGCGGTAATGGGGATTGGGTATTTTCTCTTCACAGATCAGACAGGTAATATTTTCTGTATCCCGTAAGTCGGTGATGCTGTGCATTCTGAACTTACAGTGCGGACATGACCAGGTTACCATTTTCAGGACTCCTTTCTGGCGGTGCGCAGGGGATGCGGTGCTGGTTTCTTGGGTAGTGCGGCAAAGCGGAGACGCAAGAAGATGAGAATAGCAATGACGGCATAAGGGGAACGCACTAGATTAAGCAGAGGCACAAAGAAAGAGGGGACCACAAAAACTACCCGTCCCATGACCTGGGCAGGTCTGACAGGTGCAGGGTCCGGTTTTTGATTGGCATCGCCCTTGGTAATGTAGTAAAACCCTTCGTCATAGCCCACATCAATAATGCGGTGGGTGACCAGGATGTCGTCCTGATGAAAGGTGATAACATCATTGGGGGCAAAAAGCCGGTTTTCCCCTTGGTTGACTGCTATAATGGTGCCGGTGGCCAGCTGTGGTTCCATGCTACCGCTGACTACGGTAAGCATTCTGGTATTGGTAAAGACGGCGGGCATACGTGCCAGACCCATTAGCCAGAAAAAGGCCCACAGGGTGATAAGCAGCAGAAACAGCTTGTGGTTGCGCTGCAGTGGGCGGTGCTTTTTCATGATTGCAGCCAGAAAAGCAAAGATTGATTGTGCTGGCCCAGCAGTGTCAGCCAGCGGAACCACAGGTAGAAGACATAGGCAAAGGCGCCGATGATAACAACGCCGGTTAACCAGCTGAAAAACTTTGGCACTTTTAATGGCTCTTCATATGAGTCTTGCGTGTCCCATTTGAGCATAATTTCGCCTCGCTTTCCAAGTGTCATTGTACGTCAGCGGCGGCGCGAAGTCCCAAGAAGCATGGCGGCGGCAGTGGGACAGATATTAACTTTAATAGACAAAAAAACTGCCAAAGGGCAGTTTTTTTAAGGGTTTATGGTTTTATGGCCGGATAGATGCCGCGAGGCATGTCCAACGTTTGTTTAATATGGCGTAATTCTTTACTCTTTTAATGCGGCCAGTAGTGCTGCCACCGTCATGCCGGCCAGGAAAGCAAAGTCTTCGGTGGCCAGATAAGCGTTGGCATAGTTATCAAAAAGAATGGTACCGTTGGGCGGAAACTCTTCATCGCCTTCCCAGAGAATGTATAAAAGCGGTACCTTCGGCAGGGCGGGGATAATGTAGGAGACGTCGCCGTGCTCAGCTTTTTTGCCGCCTAGTTTTTCTGCCGCTTTGGCAAAGTCCTGGGGGTAGCCGCCGAACTTTTTAACAAAGGGTATGATGGCCCGGTGCTGAAACGGTTCGATATAGATGCTGCCGCCCTGCAGTTCCTTAAAGGAAATCCAATTATTGGACAGCTCTATGCCGGTGGCGTTTGTCAGGTAGTGCAGTAGCAAAATGGCGGTAATAATCGGTGCTTCGCTGTTATCGTGGGCGTAGGTAACTTGGCCGTGGGGATATGTAACCAGGTACTTCTGGTTTAAAAAGGGTACGGTAACGCGTTCTTTGTCCAAATCGTACAGGCAGCCGCTGTTTGCGGCCATTTCCAAAACCGGTTTGCGGGAAAATTCCTCACGGGCTACGCGTAAGGTTTCTTCCAGGTTAAACGGGCTTTTGTTCAATGGTTTCCCCTCCCGTGTTTATTTGCTGGCTAAATTATACCATGTATGCAATAGGGGGTCAAAATAACAAAAGATTAACAAAAGCGCAAAAAAAAAGCAGAGCCCGTAACGACCTGCGCGCCGGCTAACATACATCCTGATACCGGCTGTACACCCGAAGGTGTGAGAGCGCGGTGTGGAGAACATATGATAACCTTTGCCCGACAGACACACGTACACAGATTATGCGCCATGTGACCATCTTCGCTCGACCCCCAGCCATCCTTGCAGACGACTGAAGATCTTCCCGCCGGCTAAGCATCGAACCGCTTGGCCCGATGAAAACCTTTGGCCGACTAGGACGGAACCGTTAAGCCCCGTAAAAGTCTTGGCTCGGCCGTTACGAACCCTACGCTAGTATGTTGCCCGGATTTTGTCGTGATATGCAAAGGAAAATTAATTCCAGTTTTTACAAATTAGAAATTTTTCAAATTTTCTCACAATTTTAAGCAGGAAAAAAAAGTCTTTCTCGTGAATATATTGATGTAAAGAATCATCAATAGGAGGAGGAAGGTTTATGGCTGTCAAAAGTATTGACTTGCAAACGGTATTGGACTCAGTGTATAACGGCATAGTAGCTTGTGATACAGACGGCCGGATTATCTTAATTAATGAGTCTGCAGCAAGGGTGGCGGGTCAGCCCAAGGATAAATTAATGGGAGCACGGGTGGATCAGGTCTTTCCCAACACCGGTCTTTTGGAAATCATCCGTACCGGGGAAAACCGTCCGCATCAGCGTCTTAATTTTCAGGGGCGGCTGTTATTGTCCAATAGATCCCCCATTCGCAATGCCGACGGTGAACTGGTAGGCGCCATCGGGGTGTTTCAGGATAACTCCGAGTTGGAGAGTATGACCCATGCGTTTAAAGAAGAGAAAAAAGTGGCCGAAGAATTGCAGGATATTATTGAATCGTCTTATGACGGTATGTGGATTACAGACGGCCAGGGGTACACCCTGCATGTTAACAGTGCCTATGAACGGATTTCAGGCATGAAAAAAGAAGAGGTGCTGGGCAAGCATATGCAGGAGTTGGTGGATAAGGGGTACTTCTCCGATTCGGTGACGCTGCATGTGCTGGAGAAAAAAGAGCGCGTTACCATGATGCATGAGATCAGAAAAACAGGCAAACGCGCACTGATTACCGGTAACCCCATCTTTGATGAGAACGGGGAAATTGTGCGCGTGGTAACCAATGTGCGGGATATTACCGAGCTGCTTAATCTAAAGCAGGATCTGGAAGACAAAGCAAAACAGGCGGCCCGCTACCAGAATGAACTGGCGCAGCTGCGCTCGAAAAGCATTTATGATGACATTGTGGTGGAAAGCCCGCAGATGCGTCATATTTTTGATTTAGCTACCTGGGTAGGGCAGGTGGATTCCACCGTACTGATTTTGGGTGAGTCCGGCGTAGGTAAAGAAGTGGTTACCCAAATCGTTGTCCGCTCCAGTGAGCGACGGGATGAGCCTTTTATTAAGGTAAACTGCGGAGCAATCCCGGAAAATTTGTTGGAGTCGGAGCTTTTTGGTTATGAGAAAGGCTCTTTTACCGGTGCGGATAAAAAGGGTAAGCCGGGAATGTTTGAGTTGGCCCATAAGGGAACCATCCTGCTGGATGAAGTGGCGGAAATTCCGCTGAACCTGCAGGTTAAGCTGCTGCGCGCCATTCAGGAGCAGGAAATTATCCGGGTAGGGGGTACCAAGCCTCTGAAGCTGGATGTACGGATCATTGCCGCCACCAATCGTGATTTGGATGAGTTGGTGCGGACCGGGCAGTTCAGGGAAGACTTGTTCTACCGCCTGAATGTGATTCCCATTACGGTGCCTCCGCTGCGGGAGCGCAGGGAGGATATACCGGCTTTAATCGAGCTGTTTTTGTGCAAGTACAATGAAAAATACCGCCTTAATAAAACTCTGGCCCCCGAAACGGTGGAGCGGCTTGTTTCCTATGACTGGCCCGGCAATGTGCGTGAGTTGCAGAATATTGTGGAGCGGATGGTTGTGCTTAGCCGTGATGATGAGGTTGGCCCCGATGCGCTGCCTCTGCAGTTAAAGTCTGTGGGGAAGACCGACGCTGATTTTCATGTGGATGTTTCCGGCGTGGTGCCGCTTAAGGATGCACTGTTTGAGGTGGAAAAAAAGCTGGTGGTTAAGGCGCTGCAAAAGTACGGGACCACACGGCGGGCGGCGGAGGCCCTTGGTGTGGATCAGTCAACGGTGGTGCGTAAGTATCAGCGAATTCGTGAGTTGGAGGCCGGCATGTAGGCAATAATGCATCAATTGATGCACAGAAGAATCTACCGTTGCCGGGTGGACAAAATGATTGTCCCCATTGTTTGATGTGTTTTTGCATTAAGGGTGAGTCCTGCCCCCGGCAGGATTGCCTTTATTTCGTGTTTTTGTGTCGTATGCAGAGTTGGCACGTTAGTTGCATAAATATTCAGACAATTATAAATATTTAGTTATCATGCTTTTATTCGTATATCCGGCAATGATTTAGGAATATATTACACTTAGCGGTAGTAATAAAATATGTGTTAAGGAGGTCTAGGTAATGTCAGCTAAAAGTAAGCGCAAGAATGACGCCGGGGCAGCGGCGGAAAAGGTAACGCTGGAAGTTGTGGATTCCAGAAAGACGCGTAAGTTGGAGTTTGAGTCGGAGGAAGACAAACAAGCTTGGCACAAAGCGTTTAAAAAGAGTAGGTGGTATACTCCTTATTTTCTGCTTGGTGTTTTCTTCAATTACCTGCTATATCGGGCGGGGCTGGATCTCTCTCAGAACATCTTGTGGGGAATGATTGTGGGCAGCGGTATTCCCATAGCTACCATGTTCATCTTTACAGAGATTCATTACCGTCTGTTTATAGAAAAGACGCTTAAGTCTTAAGGGCAGCGGAAAGAGTAAGTGTGGTGTGTTTTTAGTTGTCAGACAATTCTTGCAATTCGGGGAGGTGGGAGATGGGCGACATAATTTATGGCCCTGTTAACTCTATGTTAAAAGGAGGAGGAGAAATTTGAAAAAGAAGAAGAAGGGTTTGCCAATCTATTTCTGGCTGGGATGCCTCTTGCTGTATGGATATGTGTTGACAATGATGATCCTGGAGATGAACGTGGAAGGTATGACCTACTCCTGGACTCTTGGCGGCGCACCGGCATCTTTTTTCTATAACGGCTTCATCGGCGTGATGGGATTAAACTTTTTCCTGGCTTGGCTTTGGGTCTACCTGCCGGAGCGGGATGACAAAAGGTCGCAAAGCAGTGATGGGGGGGATAATTAATGGAAGCTAATCCTGTTGTCATATTTGCAGCGTTTATCTACTTTGCCGTCATTGTGGCCATTGGTTACTCCACGCGTAAGGCGTCAGCGGATCCTATGGACTACTATGTGGCGGGCCGCAAAATTGGCCCGGTGGTAAACGGGGCTGCGTTATCCGCGGCTTATTTCAGCCCCGCGTCGTTTTTGGGGATGCCTGCATTTATTTTCCTTATGGGGTATCCGTTCTGGTGGGTCCTGTCGGCCATTATTGCCGGGTTGCCCCTGGCTACCATGCTGACGGCGGCGCCGATGCGCAAATACGCGCCGGTGTCCTTTACCGACTATTTTGCCGACCGCTTTGACAGCCCCAAGCTGATGCGGGTTTTGGCCGGTATTCCCACCATCATGTCCGGCTGGGCATATATCGTTTTATCTATTGTAGGTACCGGGTTGTTTATGATGGCGATTCTGCGTATTGATTACACCTACGCCATTATTCTCGGCGCTTTGATTATTATGTTCTATGTCTGGATGGGCGGCATGGTTGCCACCACCTTCTCTTCGGCGTTTCAGGGAGTTTTGATTACCCTGGCGTCGGTGGTTGTGGCCTTTGTGGTACTCAACCTGTACGGCGGTTTCTCCGGTTTGGGTGAGGCGGTATATGCCAACAACCCCAACTTCTGGTTGATGCCGGGAGCCGACCCGGGAGGAGCTTTCTCCCATCCCATTATGAGTTACTGGACCGGAGCGGTGGGTTTCTACTTTGTGTGGCATTTTGGTTTCTCCACCATGCCCTACACCGTAGTCCGTTTCTTCACCACCATGGATATTAAATCCGCCCGTCGTTCCGTTCTGTGGGCTGTAATTTTCGGCGGACCCATGTACTGGGGCCTGTTGATTGCCGGAACCGCTGCCCGTGTAACTCTGGAGAACTTGCATCCCATGATGGACGCCGGAGCCACCAATGCGGTGGAAGTGTTGGCCATGATTCAGGAAACATTTGGCATTGGCGGCGCGGCCATGACCGACTACTCCTATATTGCGCTGGTTGAAGCATTGAATCAGCCATGGGTTTTGGGTATTCTGGTAGCCGGCGGCCTGGCCATTTCCATGGCTACCGCTGCAGCCTGGGTGATGGTGCTCAACGTGCTATTTGGTCGTGACTTTATGGGTAAGGTGATGGGCAATACCTGGGCCATTAACAATCCCGTAAAATCACTTAGAATCTGGACCATAATAATTATGTTTGTTTGCACCCTGTTTGCCTTTAATCCGGCGGCGATGGTGCTTGACTTGTCGGGCTGGGCCTTTATAGTGATTATCTGTACCACCGGGGTCCCGCTGGTGGGCGGAATCTGGTGGGGGAGGGCCAATACCACCGCCACCATTGCCACCATCTGTGTATTCTTCCCGCTGTCCCTGTTTACCTGGCTCTATGCCAAAGAGGTGCTGGGCAGCCCGCACTGGTTCTTTGCCAGTCAGTGGATCTGGGGCGAAGGCGGGTTCCTCTTACCCACAGGCCATCAGGTCTGGCTGGTTCCGGCCTCGGCCATTTTCTTTATTATTGTTTCACTGCTGACCAAGCCCAACAGGCCCGAGGTTATTCAGCAGTACTGTGATGACTTACACTAAGCTTGCCCCTAACCTCCTTACAGTCTTATCCGCTGCCCCGGATAAGAACCGAAGCCGGAGATTATTCTCCGGCTTCGGGCTGTCTGTAGGTATTTATTGTAATTTTTCAGAAGCAAATGCAGTATGGCATATAAATTGCAAGAATATTTAGAAAATATATTAATTACCCAAAGGAGGAGTATAAATGTTTGTTCCAAAGTTCAACACCACTTTCGGCAATTTATTGGATGATACTGCAGCAAAGTACCCCGACAAAGATGCGCTGGTGAATGTGCAAAAGGATTTACGGTATTCGTACAGTGAGCTGCAAGACATTGTTAATCAGACAGCAAAGGCTTTTATCGGCCTGGGCGTTAAAAAAGGCGATCATGTGGCTATCTGGGCCACCAATGTGGTGGAATGGGTTTTTGCGTTGTTTGGTGCAGCCAAAATCGGTGCGGTGGTGGTTACCGTTAATACCAACTACCGCAGCCATGAGCTGGAGTATCTGCTCAAGCAGTCCGATTCAACCACCCTGTTTTTAATTGAAGAATACCGCGGCAATAATTATGTGGATATTGTTAATGAGGTCTGCCCCGAGCTGGCCACAGCAGAGCCGGGCAAATTGGACTGCGAAAAACTTCCTTATCTTAAAAATGTGATTTACATGGGCGAAAAAGAATTTCCCGGCCTGTTTACCTGGAGTGCGTTTCTCAAGCAGGGCGAAAATGTCAGTGACCAAGAGCTGGCCTCCATGCAGGAAGCCTGCGATCCCGATGATGTGATTAATATGCAGTACACCTCCGGGACCACCGGATTCCCCAAAGGCGTAATGCTTACCCATAATAATGTAATCAACAATGCCTATTATGTAGGCGCTGCTCAGGATTATACCGAAAAAGAGCGGCTGTGTATTCCGGTGCCGTTTTTCCACTGCTTCGGCCTGACCATGAGTATCACCACCTGTGTGGTCTACGGTGCCACCATGGTGCCGGTGGAAGAGTTTAATCCGCAGTGGGTGCTGGAGGCCATTGACCGCGAGAAGTGCACCGCACTGCAGGGCGTGCCCACCATGTGGATTGCCGAGCTTGATCATCCCGACTTTGCCAAGTATGACATGAGCTCCCTGCGCACCGGAATTATGGCCGGTTCTCCCTGCCCCATTGAAGTGATGCGCAAAGTTACCGACAAGATGGCTCCGGAAGTAACCATCGCCTACGGTCAGACTGAGTCCTCACCGGTGGTAACGCAAACCCGCACCGACGATGAGCTGGAGCGGCGGGTATCCACCGTGGGCCGTGCGCTGCCCGGTGTGGAGCTGAAAATCTTTAACCCGGAGACCGGGGAAGAGTGTGCTCATGGTGTTCAGGGCGAAATCTGCATGCGCGGCTATGTGGTGATGAAGGGCTACTACAAGATGCCGGAAGCCACAGAAAAAGCCGTTGACAAGGATGGCTGGCTACATTCAGGGGATTTGGGCACCATGGATGAGCATGGATATGTAAAAATCACCGGACGCCTCAAGGATATGATTATCCGCGGCGGCGAGAACATTTACCCCCGTGAGATTGAGGAATTCCTCTATACCAATCCCAAGGTGCTGGATGTTCAGGTTATCGGTGTTCCCAGTGAAAAATACGGCGAAGAAGTAATGGCCGTCATTAAGCTGCGGGAGGGCGAAACATCCAGTACTGAAGAAATCCGCGAATTCTCCAAGGGTAAAATTGCCCGCCATAAGATTCCCAAGTACGTCAGTTTCGTTGACGAGTACCCCATGACCGCCAGTGGCAAAATCCAGAAATACAAATTGCGGGAAATGGCCATTAAGGAGCTTAAGCTGGAGGATGCAGATAGCATCGTTACAGCCTAGATGAGTTAATGCATCAAAACATCGGCGCGGAGTTTTCTTCCGTGCCGATGTTTGCCTATACGGTTGAGAAGTTTGATGCGGCATTGCATAAATTATGGGAGGGTGCATCAGTCGGGGCCCGCGGCTTTTGCCCCGGCGCAGTTGCCGTAGCCCAAAACCCCATAAAACAGGGCGTTATTTAAAATAAAAGACTTTTGCAGAATTGGCATTGTTTTTGCGATAAAGAAGAAGTAGCAAAAAACGACCGGAAAACAGGCTGACTTAGATGACCTAAAAGAGGAGGGTTGCAGATGTGGGAAACCATTGAGGTGACAAAACGGGAGCATTACGCCATAGTTACCCTAAACCGGCCCGATGCGTTAAATGCTCTCAGCACACAAATGGCCAAAGACATTATCGCCGTGATGGATGAGTTAAGCAAAGACATCGACGTCTGGGCTGTAGTCCTAAGCGGAGCAGGAGAGCGGGCGTTTTGTGTCGGAGCCGACCTCAAGGAACGGAAAAGCATGACCAAGGATGAAATGATTCGCCAGCGGGAGTTGTTCTGCGATGCTTTTGAAGCAGTGGTCCGTTTCCCCAAACCCATTGTGGCCATGGTAAACGGCTTTGCCATGGGCGGCGGATTCGAGTTTGCCCTCTGCTGCGACATGATTGTGGCGGCAGAAGAAGCGTTTCTCGGTTTGCCGGAGGTGGGGCTAGGCATTATCCCCGGCGGCGGCGGTACGCAAAACCTGCCCCGTATCATTGGTAAAAACAAGGCCAAGGAATTAATATATACCGGCCGGAAAATCTCCGGGCAAACGGCCTTCGAGTGGGGTATTGCCAACAAAGTGGCACCCCGCGGCCAACTAATGGAGGCCACCGCAGATCTGATCCGGGAGATTACCAAAAACGCTCCCCTGGCACTGCAGCAGGCCAAGCGCTGCGTGGACCTGGGTGTGGAAGTGGACCTGACCGCCGGGATGGCGCTGGAAGCGGAAGCATATAACCGCTGCCTCTACAGTAAAGACCGGGATGAGGGACTAAAAGCATTCAACGAAAAACGGAAGCCGAACTACCAAGGCCGCTAGGAGGCCTTGGCGGACCGACGATGAGCTACGCATCTCTTGGTTGCAAATTGGGGACGGACCTTTTTTCGCATAAACCATGCAAATTCCTGCAGGCCTGGGCGCTGGAGTTTAGCAGATTACAGTTTGAAAAGTTGTTTGTTTTTGCTGCCTGCCTTGCTTTTAGAGGTTGGCTGCCTTTAGGGGATTGGCGGGCGGCATTTTCTTTGAAGGGGTGATGTTTTTGCTATCGGATCTTAGTGGAGATGTTTTAATCCGGGAAGTTGGGTTAAGGGATGGATTGCAGAATGAGAAGCAGTTTGTGGCTACAGAAGATAAGATCCGTTTGGCCCGTGCGTTGACGGCGGCCGGGTTGCGTGAGATTGAGATTACTTCCTTTGTAAGCCCCAAGGCGGTGCCGCAGATGCGGGACGCCAAAGAAATTGTGGCTGCACTGGGACAGCCGGAGGGCGTGACCTATTCGGCATTGGTGGTTAATCGCCGGGGGGCTGAAGATGCCATTGCCAGTGGAGTAAAAGAGCTGCAATATGTGGTGTCCTGCAGTGAAACTCACAGTCAGAAGAATGTGCGCATGTCAGTGGATGAAGCATTGCAGCAGGCGGCCATTATCAGTGATTTAGCCAAAGAAAACGGGTTGACTATACGCACCGCTCTGTCTGCCACTTTTGGATGTCCGTTTGAGGGCAAAACTTCCTATGACCGTGTCTATGATCTGTTGGAAAAGCTATTTTCCCTGGGTGTGGAGCGTGTCTCTCTCTCAGATACGGCAGGGTTGGGAAATCCCAGGCAGGTGGCCCAATTATGTCAGGGGATCGTGGCTCGCTTTCCTGAAGACAGGTTTTCCCTGCACCTCCACGATACAAGGGGTCTGGGCTTAGCCTGTACCTTAGCCGGTGTCTGGGCCGGAATCAGGGTAATAGAGAGTTCCATTGGTGGTTTGGGCGGATGCCCCTTTGTTCCCAACGCCACCGGCAACATTGCCACAGAAGATGTGGTTTATATGATGGAAGAGATGGGGATTTCCACCGGACTTGACTGGCAGCAGTTGATGAATGCTGCAATGATGGCGGAAAAGATTCTGGGAAGGGATTTAAACAGTAAGCAGCTGTCGCTTACACGTATTCTTCAGTGCCGGGAGTAACAGATGGAGAAATAAATTCTAAAAGAGGAGTGAGACCATGGATTTTCAATTGACGGAAGAGCAATTAATGATTCAGAAGGTTGTGAGGGATTTTGCCCAGAAGGAACTGGCGCCAATAGCGGGAGAATTAGACGAGAAAGGTGAGTTCCCCCACGAGATAACAAGTAAAATGGCGGAAATGGGCTTGTTTGGCCTGCCGTTTTCCGAAGAGTACGGCGGCTCCGGTGCCGGATATCTGTCCTATGCCATCGCGGTGGAAGAAATCTCCCGCGCCTGTGCATCCACCGGTATCACTTATGCAGCCCATTGCTCCATTGGTACGGGCCCCATCTACCTGTTTGGCACCGAAGAGCAGAAGAAAAAGTGGGTTCCCCTGTGCGCCTCAGGTAAGGCTTTTGCCGCGTTTGGTCTGACAGAACCAAATGCCGGCTCCGATGCAGGCGGCACTCAGACTACAGCGGTGCTGGAAGGCGATGAGTGGGTCTTAAACGGCAGCAAGTGCTTTATCACCAACGTCGGTGTGGGTAAAGTGGCGGTAATTACCGCCGTTACCGATAGAAGCAAAGGCACAAGAGGCATTTCGTCCTTCATTGTGCCCACCGATACCCCGGGCTTCTCCGTGGGCCAGCCCTACGACAAAATGGGCTTAAAAGCCTCCGATACCCGGGAGATTATTCTGGAGAACGTCCGGATTCCCAAAGAGAACCTATTGGGCAATCAAGATGAAGGTTTCAAGCAGTTCCTGGTGGCCTTAGACGGCGGCCGCATCAGCATCGGCGCTCTGTCGGTGGGTATTGCCCAAGCCTGCCTGGATGCCGCACTGAAGTACGCCAAGGAGCGGGAGCAGTTTGGTCAGCCCATCAGCAAGTTCCAGGCTATCCAGTTTAAACTGGCTGATATGAAGATGAAGACCGAACTGGCACGCCTCATGGTATACAAAGCTGCCTGGTTAAAAGACCAGGGCCAGCCCTTCTCCATGGAAGCGGCCATCGGCAAGCTGTATGCCTCGGAAACCTGCATGCAAAACGCCTCCGAAGCGGTACAGATCCACGGCGGCTACGGCTACATGAAGGAATATCCGGTGGAGCGCTACCTGCGTGATGCCAAACTGATGGAAATCGGCGAAGGCACCTCCGAAGTCCAGCGCCTGGTCATCGCCCGCCTCCTGGGCTGCTAACTAGCAGCAGATAAGCAGGCATAAAAACCCAAAGCCGTGCAGAACCTAACACTGCACGGCTTTTACTATGCAATTTTAAACGTGAGACTCCCGGGACGGTTCTCACCGTCTCACAGTACCACAATATATAGTTTAAAATGAGAATTTGAGAACCGTCCCCGGAATGGAAATGAAATTTTGGATTAGCCTTGAAACTTTTAAAACGGAGTACATGTTGCTGTGTTTTGGAGAAAGTGTGCAAAATGTTGCAAAAAAATGCGAAAAAAGGTCCGTCCCCGATTTGTAGGCAATTTTTCACAATGGGCAGGAATCGGGGGGAGGTATCTCGAATGTAGTACGGTATTTTTGCAACTGAATTTCGCATGGTGAAATGGAGGAGCGGTTTTATGCCTAAATTACCCGATTATATCGGACCCCTTGCTTTTGGTGTGAAAATGGGTGTGGTAGTTCCCGGCACTGATCTAACGGGAATGGTGACTTCTGCACTGAAGCAGGTTAATGATGATGAGTTATTGGATGACAGAGACGTTATTTGCGTCACCGAGTCGGTGGTGGCCCGGGCGCAAAATAATTTTGTTTCCGTAGATTATGTGGCTGAGGAAATCCGGGCTAAGCTGGGTCTGAAAAAGGACAGCATGGTGGGGGTGGTATTTCCCATCACCAGCCGTAACCGGTTTTCATTGATTATGGAAGGGATTGCCCGGGCGGTTCCTGAAGGGGAAGTTATCGTGCAACTACCCTTTCCCTGTGACGAAGTGGGTAACCAGATTATTTCTGAAGAGTTAGCCGAAACCTTCGATTATGTTGCAGGCCTGGTTCGCTATGATGAGCTGGATGCGGCAGATTGCCGTCACCCAATCACTAAGGTGAATTATTTGCAGATGTATCAGGAAGTTATTGAGGGCCAAGGTGCTAAAGCTACCATTTTCCTCAGCAATGACCCCAAAAGAATCCTGGAGTTTTCACCCGACGGCGTCATCGCCGCCGATATTCATACCCGTGAGAAAACGCGCAGAAAAATCAAAGAGGACCTGGACAACTGCATTACCCTGCAGGACCTCTGCAGCGAAGGCGAGAACTGGTGCGAATGGGGCCTGTTGGGAAGCAACATGTCGGCCAATAAGCGCCTGAAACTGGCACCGCGGGAAGCTTCCGCCTTTGCCCGGGAAGTGCAGCAATCAGTCCTGGAGGCCACCGGACGTAAAGTGGAAGTGCTGGTGTATGGTGACGGTGCCTACAAGGATCCCAGCTCAGGGATTTACGAGCTGGCAGATCCCATGCCTGTCTTCGGTGCCACCGACGGGTTCAGCGGCCGCTACCGTGAGGGAATTAAATATAAGTATGTGGCGGATGTCTGCCATGAAGAGGGTAAAAGCGTAGAAGAAATCGAGGCTCATCTGGCGGAGCAATGCCGGGTAGCCTATGAGCATAACCATATTATGACCGAGGGGACCACACCGCGGCGGGTGGAAGATGTGATTGCCAGCCTGGCGGATCTGGTCAGCGGCTCAGCAGATGCCGGCACTCCGGTGATTGTGGTTAAAGGGATCTTAAAATAATATTTGTATAAATATAGCCGTGCGGACCTGACGCACGGCTGTTTGTTTTTTGGGCAATAATAACGGCAGAGGGAGTGGAGTGGCCAGTTGGACTTGGCTGTCCTCGCGGAGGGTTCCTCTTATCCCACTGCTTGTGGACAAATAAACCTGTCCCTCTGTCCACGTTAATATTTTCTTAATGGTGGAGGTTTTTGCAGGATTTGGGGAGGTAGTTGTTTAATTTTGGGAATAGGAATGGGGTGATTATATGGGGGTAACCACATTTACAATTTCTGTGGACGGAATTCGTCTGGCAGGGGAGCTGCATCTGCCCAAGGAGCAGAAAGATTCTATGCCCGTTGTGGTGATTTGCCACGGTATTCCTGCCGGCAGGCCGGCAAATGGTGATCCCGGGTACCGCCCGCTGGCGCAGAGCCTGGCCTCCGACGGGTTTATGGCCGTACTTTTTAATTTCCGAGGCTGCGGCCTAAGCGGCGGCAATATTGACTTGGATGGTTGGTGCCGGGATTTGCAGGGTATCTTGAACATGATCAGTACCCGTCCCGATGTGGACCAGAGCCGCATTTCCCTGTTGGGCTTTTCCGGAGGCGGAGCTGTTTCCTGCAAAGTGGCGGCCTCAGACACTCGGGTAAATGCGGTGGCCCTGATGGCCTGTCCCGCTGAATTTTCTTTCCTGTTTAAAGAGCAGGAGCTGGAGGAAATTGTGGCGCGGGCCAGAGAAATCGGCTCCATCCGTGATGCTGATTTCCCGCTGGATGCCAAGGTCTGGCTTGAGGGACTCTATGGTGTAGAGGCCCGGCGGTACATAGGGCAGATTGCACCGCGGCCGGTCTTGATTGTTCACGGCACAACCGATGAAGTGGTGCCGGTGGAGCATGCCAAAATCCTGTATGAAGCTGCACAGGAGCCCAAAGAGCTTGTCCTTCTGGAAGGCGTGCTGCACAGGCTGCGCCAGGAGCCGCGGGCACTGGATGCGGCTCAGGATTGGTTAGATAAAATAAATAAAATGGGAGAGGTGGACATCAATGCTTAAGCAAGGTTTGACAGGAGAAGCAGCAATGAAGGTGGCAAAAGGAAATACAGCCATGGAGGTTGGCAGCGGCAGCGTGCCGGTTTTTGCCACCCCCATGCTGGTGGCGCTGATGGAGAACGCAGCCATCAATGCATTAAAAGGCCAACTGGAGGACGGCCAGACTACTGTGGGCATGAAAGTAGACGTGGCCCATACTGCGGCCACGCCCATTGACATGACGGTAACCGCCCATGCGGAACTGGTGGAAGTGGAAGGGCGTCGCCTGCGCTTTAAAGTTACAGCAGTTGATGATGCCGGTCCGGTAGGTGAAGGTACCCACGACCGGTTTGTGGTGGATCAGGCCAAGTTTATGGCCAAAGTGGAGCAAAAATCAGGTTAATGCGGCAGCCAGCAGGGTTCCAGATACACCGGCTCTAACTGCCGGTCCTGCACGGCATAGGTAACCGTCTCCGCAAGTAAATCCAGCCTGGCCAGATAAATCTGTTTGCCGCCCTGGTCAACGGGACCAAAGGGCACCAGGAAAAAGGATTTAATGCTTAGGATTTGCTCCACGTTTTGCAGCAGGCTTTCCGAGTCTCCGTTGGTGATAACCGCCAGGACCACCGGATTGCCTTCCTGCAGGTGGCGAACTGTCTTGGACAGCGGGGCTGAAGTTGTACGGGCATTAACCAGCCTGACCAGAAAGTTTCCCGGGCAGGGTGCAATGACCATGATGTCAAAATTAATGTCTTCGCCGGATGTTTCTCCGGCTTCGTCTGCCAGGGTTGTGGTGAGCATCTCCCGACCGGTGACCTGTTCCAGGATTTTTTTAGCCTCTGTGAACTGGGAGTCTATCTCCGGTTGTTCGGATGTTGCCAGAAACAGCGGGTACACATCGGCCCCTGCAGACACAAGTTTTTTTACTTCAGTTAGAATGTCAGGCATGGAAAAGTGCCCTTCCGGTAAGGCAAAACCAATTTGTTTTCCTTTTAAATGCATAAAGAACCCCCTTCACAATTGCAATAATATATATGCAGAGGGAAGGGGGTTCGTGCCTGTCCGGGGCGGATTATAGATTGAGTATATTTTCCAGTCCGTAAATTACTTCCTCTTTCTTCATAACTTCCTTGACCGCCAGCACCACACCGGGCATAAAAGATGTCCTGTCGATGCTGTCGTGGCGGATACTCAAAGTCTGGCCGATACCGCCAAAAAGTACTTCCTGATGAGCCACCAAACCGGGCAGCCGCACACTGTGCAAATTGACACCATCCATTTCACCGCCGCGGGCACCCTTTACTTTCTCCAGCTCTTCCCGGGCCTCCCGGCCGGAGCGTCCCCGGGATTTGAGAATCATCTCCGCCGTCTTAATGGCGGTGCCGGAGGGCGCATCCACTTTTTTATCATGATGGAGCTCAATGATTTCCGCATCCGGCAGGTACTTGGCCGCCTGGGCGGCAAAGAGCATCATCAACACCGCGCCGATGGCAAAGTTTGGCGCAATAATGCCCGACACACCATACTTCTCCGACCATCCTTTAATTTTTTCCAAATCAGCTTCCGTGATGCCGGTGGTGCCCACCACGGGTCGCACTCCGGCAGCCATAATAGTTTCCACGTTTTGCATCACAGTATAAGGTGAGGTGAAGTCCACCACCACATCGGGCTTGATTTCCCGCAGCGTTTTTGCCATGTCGTTGTTTACCGGGATGTTTGTTTCCCCGATATGAGCAATGGGGCCAATATCGCTGGTATTATCTCCATTGGTATCAATGGCTGCCACCAGTTCTAAATCCGCATCGGCGGTAACGGCCCGAATCACTTCTTTGCCCATATTGCCCAGCGCTCCGCTAACTGCCACTTTTATTTTCATATGTAAAAACCTCCTAGTCTGCCAATCTTTATTAGTCATTGTCTTATATCAGCTTATGAATGTCAAGTATGCACTGGAATTGTAAGCTGCTGCTCAGGGCAAGATAAGACAGATGTGACACAAGGACAAAAAAGACCATTTGTGCACATTAGCATCCCCAAATAAATGGTCAGCATGAATAAAGGAGGATAACCATGACTGTAAATATCGGCATTAACGGTTTTGGCCGTATCGGGCGAAATACGTTTCGCGCGCTGATGGAAAACGAGAACCTGCGCGTTGCCGCCATAAACGATTTGACGGATAACGCCACGCTGGCGCATCTCTTAAAATATGACTCCCTCTTTGGTAAGTTCCCCGGTGATGTGTCGGTCAAAGGAGATAACCTCAATGTAAACGGACGGGATATCCGCATCCTGGCGGAAGCCCAGCCGGAAAATCTCCCCTGGTCCGAATTGGGAGTAGATATCGTCATTGAATCCACCGGCAGATTCCGTACCCACAAAGATGCTTCCCGTCATCTGCAGGGCGGAGCCAAAAAAGTAATTGTCTCCACCCCGGTAAACGACGCAGACAAAATCATCGTCATGGGAATTAACCATACCCAATACGAACCGGACAAGCACCATATCCTCTCCAACGCATCCTGTACAACCAATGCCCTGGCTCCCGTAGTTAAAGTACTCCATGAAAACTTTGCTTTGAAAAAAGGCCTGATGAACACCACCCATGCCTATACCAACGACCAGAACCTCCTGGATCTGCCCCATCCCGATTTGCGCCGCGCCCGGGCAGCTCAGGTCTCCATGATTCCCACCACCACCGGTGCCGCCAAAATTCTCGGCAAAATCATTCCCGAGCTGGAAGGTAAGGTGGACGGCTACGCCGTTCGTGTACCCACACCCACCGTCTCCATGGTGGATTTTGTGGCCGACCTGGGCAAGGAAGTAACGGCAGAAACAGCAAACGAGGCCTTTAAATCCGCCGCTGCCAATGAACTACGCGGTATCCTTGGCTACTCTGAAGAGCCCTTGGTTTCCGTGGATTACAAAGGCACACCCTATTCCAGCGTAGTGGACAGCCTGCTGACCATGGCCCTGGGCGGCAATATGCTGCGCGTTGTGGCTTGGTACGATAATGAATGGGGTTATTCGCAGCGAGTGGCCGACTTGTCGTTTTATATAGCACAACAGGGAATTTAAGCGAATATTAAGGAAGAAGTTGCCAAGATAGCAGGGAATGATTAGCTAAAACAGGAATATATATAGGGAGTTAACGGCAACTTGCAGTTTATTTCCGGTAGGAGGGATTTTTAATGGCAGAGATAACATTTGGCACTGACGGCTGGCGCGCCATTATTGCCGAAGATTTTACCTTTGATAATGTCCGCTGTGTATCACAGGCAATAGCCACTCATCTAAGAGACGAAGGCTTGGCCGACCGCGGGATTGTCATCGGCTACGATACCCGCTTTTTAGCAGAAAAGTTTGCCCTGGTTGTGGCAGAAGTAATGACCAGATACAACATTCAGGTCTATCTGTGTAAAACACACACACCAACTCCGGTGGTGGCCCATGCCGTCACCGTCCACAACGCCGGCGGCGCAGTAATGCTCACCGCCAGCCATAATCCGGCAGAATACCTGGGCATCAAGTTCATTCCGGCCTATGCCGGCCCGGCCCTTCCCGCAGACATAGCCCCCATTGTGGCCTGTCTGGTGGATATCCAAAAATCCGGCACTGTGGACCGCTACTCCCTGACCCATGCCTGGGAAAAGGGGCTGGTGGAGACCATTGAGCCCATGGAAGAATACGTCAATCATGTGGAAAAGCTCATAGATTTTTCTGCCATCAAAAAATCCGGCATCAACGTGGTAGTGGATCCCATGTACGGCGCAGGCATCGGTTATTTAGACGAGTTCTTAACCAAACACGGCTGTAAGGTGGAGACAATTAATAACAAGCGCGATCCCCTCTTTGGCGGAGCGCTCCCGGAACCCACCGCCCATCACCTTAAGGCCCTGGCCGAAAAAGTCAAAGAAACCAAAGCAGATATCGGGGTAGCTTTGGACGGCGATGCCGACCGACTGGGAGTAATCGATCCCAGCGGCCGCTACTACAGCCCCAATGAAATCCTGACCCTCTTTATGGAGTACCTGATAGAAAGCCGCGGCTGGGAAGGTACAGTGGCCAGAACGGTGGCTACCACCCACATGCTGGACCGCATTGCCGACCACCATGGCTTCTCCATAGTGGAAACTCCGGTAGGCTTTAAATATATCGGTCAGGCCATGCGTGAGCAGGACGCTTTCCTGGGCGGAGAAGAAAGCGGCGGCGTCAGTATCCGCGGCCATGTCCCGGAAAAAGACGGCATCTTAGGCTGCCTGCTCTTCATCGAAATGCTGGCTAAAACCGGCAAAACCGCAGCGCAGCTCCTAAAGGAAATCTCCGATAACTACGGCCCGCTCTACAGCGAACGCATAGATCTCCGCACCACCGAAGAAGCGAAAAAAGACATCATCAACAACATGGAAAGCTGGGAGCCCAAAGAACTGGCGGGCACACCGGTTGTTTCCCAATCCCGTGTTGACGGCTTAAAGATTGTTCTGGAAAACGGCAACTGGTGCTTAGTCCGTGCCTCCGGAACCGAACCGGTCTTTCGCATCTACGTGGAAGCTGACTCAGAGGAAGAAAAGAAAAAAATCCAACAACATGTTAAACAAACTTTATGTTCCCAGACAAAGGAGGGCGAGCCTTGTACGATCTAAAAGAAACCAGCGGCCTGTCAATCTCCACCGATGAAAACGGTAAGTTGACCTTCTGGGCCGAACTGGATTCCATAGATCCCGATGTTCGTTACAAAAAGGATATGCTGGATGTTCTCTATGACAAAAATGGCCAAGGCTCCGAGGAACTCTATTATATGTATCGCGGCGTCGGCTACAAAGAAGACCGTGAACTAATGGCCAAACACGGCCTGCGCTACGACATAACAGTGCTCCGTTCCGGCCAGGTAGGCCCGGAATACATAAAAACCGCCGGTCACTACCACCCACTAAAACCCGGTACAGAAGTAACCTATCCGGAAGTGTACGAAGTGCTCTACGGCACCGCCCACTACCTCCTGCAAACCGAACCCGACGATGACGGCGTAGACGTTATCCTGGTGGAAGCAAAACCCGGCGACAAAGTCTTAATTCCCCCGGGTTACGGCCACATCACCATCAACCCCGGCTCTGAAGTCCTGGTGATGAGCAACTGGGTAGCCTCCGGCTTTGACTCGGTCTACAGCCCCATCAAAGAACTGGGCGGCGGCGCCTACTTTGAACTGGCCGCCGAAGGCGAAGACCAAACCTTCATCCCCAATCCCCGCTACAAGCCCGCCCCGCGCATATCCCTGCGTCAGGTACAGGATCATCCGGAACTGGGCTTAATCAGCGGCAAACCTATGTATCAGGAATTTCTCTCCTCTCCGGATAAATTCGCTTTCCTCACCCAACCGGAAAATTACTTTTAAAATAATCGCCACTTCCAAAAGTGGCGATTTACTATTGCCCCAGGTAACCAATAAATCAGCCACCTCATATAATAAATAACAATTGACAAGTGAGGGGGCAGCTTTTATATGGAAGTTCTGGTGCCTCTGGGAATTATCGGTGTGGCTTTAATTTATAACATCTTGTCCATGACATTGGACGAAAAAACTTATGCTCCCCCACGACCCCGCAAAAGAAAACGCAAAAGAAGAAGGAGATGAGCACGCCCACGGGCGTGCTCATTTTCATAGATACTAATATTGTAAAATTAATCAAAAGAAGATAAAATAATATCAGGGTGAGTGCTATGATTCTTAATGTTACCGTGCCTAAGGAAAAGGTTCATATTCTCGACATGTTAAAGAAAGCCGCTGAAGAGACAAGCAAAACCGAGGGCGAACTGATATTGGAAGCTCTGGAGAACTATCTTCTCCAGTTTAAGCCTGATGAGTTGGGCAAATTTAAATTGGGCAAAAATGAGTATGACCGGGAAGACTTGTATAGATATAAGTTGGATAATGATTTTCTATAGAAAGCATTAAAAA